>JAMOSL010000134.1 GCA_027063105.1 Campylobacteraceae bacterium | reverse complement strand
CTATCTAAAAGATGGTAAACGAACTCTTCTATAATTTTTTTCTTTTTCATCTACTCTAATCCTCTTTATTCATTAGTTTATTTACTAAATATGGTGTAAAAATATAAGCAACAATAAGTGAGGCAAACATAGCAATAGGTGCATAGATTGCCATTGGTCGTATATACTGCCCTACCGTTCCACCTACCAAAAACATTGTCAAAAAAGTTACCATAATAGCAATAGTTGCTACATTTGTAGGATTTCCTACCTCATTAGTCGCTGATATGGCTATCTCTTTGACTGTTTTATCTTTGGCATCGTGGTCATGAAAATGCCTATGGATATTTTCTATCACAATAATTGCAGCATCCACCAATAGACCCAAACTCAATAGCAGAGCAAAAAGGGAGATTTTATTGATACTCTGCCCTATCATAAAACCTGCAAAGAGTGTCAAAGAGATAATCATAGGGACAGTTAAAGTTACAATCAATGCCTCTTTGTAGCCCAAAGTAAAGATAAGCAAAATCCCAATAATAATAACTGAAATAATAATATGAGATACAAGTTCATTAACGGAATGGTTGGCAGTATATCCATCATCTCTTGTGATAATATAGCCTATCCCTTTTTGTGTAAGTTGGGGTCTGAGTGACTCCATAAGTTGGCTAATATCGTCATTGACCGTTACCACATTTGCCCCTCTCTTTTTAGAGATAGATAGCGTAGTTTGTGGTCGTTCTATAATGCTATCTCCCTCTTTAAACGAGATGGTGGCATCGTTCATATTTTGAATATCTTCACCCCTAAAAACAGTTGCAATATCTTCTATATAAACAGCTGAATCACCATAAGAGGCAATTTGAATTTTTTTAATATCTTCTATGCCACGAATTGCTTTATTGACTCCAAAGACCAAAAGTTTATGGTCATCACTACGCATAGTCACATCAGGAGTACGCACCATCAACCCCTCAATAGCCTTTACCACTTGTCCAAAAGAGATATGATAACCTGATAGTCTCTGTATATCCACCTCAATATTATACTGCTCTTTTCTCTCTCCTATCAAATTAGTAATCGCAACATTATCAATTCTATTAATTTGGTTTTGTATTTTAGAGACAGTTTTATAGAGTTCAGTCATACTTACAGAATTATTTTTAGGATAAAAAGCGATAGAAGAGATGGCAATATCGGTATCTATATCCATAGTTTTTATAATAGGTGTCATAATACCTTTAGGGAGGACATCAACATTTCTCATCACACTATTATAGAGTCTAAAGTTAGCTTGGTCTCGCTCCTCTCCTAGAAAAAACTGTACATTCAAAATTGCAAAATCATCTTGAGCAATACCAAATATATTTTCAACCCCTTCAACTTCACGAAGCCTCCGTTGCAGTGGTTCAATAATCACCTTTTGAATTTCACTAGCTTTCACCCCAGGATAAGGAACTATAATAGCTCCACCTGCTACAACAATCTGTGGATTTGCCTCTCTTGGAGAGATTTCTAAAGTTACATATCCCATAATTAAGATGAGGAACATAAGCATAAAGGTTAAAGGGTGGTCTATAAATATTTTGGCTGATTTTCCTGCTATGTTCATCTTTTATACTTTATAACTTTTAACCATTACCATAAAAAGCTCACACGCTTCATCTACCTTAGCCATCAAACTATCTTGAACCTCAAACCACCGACTCACATATCCATCTGTAAAGCCATTTAGCAAATATGCCATCTCCATAGCTTTATCATCACTAAGATTTCTATTTATTTGCTTTAAACACTCTGCTTGAAAGGTAAATATATTTTGCAATGGGTGTTTATTCTCTTTATAAAAAGTATTAAAAAAGAATGGATTGTTTTTTACACTATGATTTAGTGCTTCTCGTTTAGAGCAGTAATAAGAAAATTTTAGTTCAATAAAAACTTTTAACTTCTCTTCATAATTTTCAAGTTCAACTGTTTTTTCTTCAAGCTCTTTGGTAAATGTATAAATTTGATGCTCTATATAAGCTAGATAAAGTCCCTCTTTAGATTCAAAAAATCCATAAATAGTACCAATCGAGACACCTACACCTTTAGCAAGATTAGCTACTTTCATCTGTTCATATCCAACATCTTCAAAAAGTATAGAAGCTTCTTGTAGTAACAACTCTTTTTTTAATTCATTCATTTTTGTTTTAATACTCATTATATTATAGACCTTAAGCAATTGATTTTAACTATTTTATCTTAATAATTCTTGTAAAAAAATGAAATTTTTTTAAATGAATTAGATTACTTATAAAATTTTTAACAAATTAAATACGAAATTGAGTATAGTCATAATAATTTTATGCTAAAATTCGCAAAAATGCTTTATATATAGGAAAGATAAATGACAGAATTTGATTATTATGAGATATTAGAAGTAACTAAAGATTGTAGTGGTGCTGAATTAAAAAAGGCTTATCGTAAATTGGCTATGAAATTTCATCCAGATAGAAACCCTGATGATAAAGAGGCAGAAGAAAAATTTAAGCAAATTAATGAAGCTTATGAGGTTTTAAGTAATGAAGATAAAAGGTCGACTTATGACCGATATGGGAAAGATGGATTAAATCGTCAAGGTGGTGGTGGATTTAATGGTTCAGATATAAATGATATATTCAATTCTATGTTTGGTGGAGGTTTTGGAGGTTCGAGTAGTGGATTTGGTCAAGCAAAGAGAAGAAGTGGACAGAAATATGCTCAAGACTTTGAAATGGAGCTTAAATTAGAGTTTCATGAAGCTGTATTTGGTTGTGAAAAAAAGATAGATATATCATATAAAATACCTTGTGATGATTGTACAGGTACTGGGGCTAAAAATGGAAAGTTGAAAACTTGTAGTTACTGTAATGGTCAAGGTCAAGTTGTAATGCGTCAAGGACCTATGACATTTGCTCAAATTTGTCCAGAGTGTAAAGGAGAAGGTAAGAGTATTGCTCAAAAATGTACTAGTTGTGTTGGAAAAGGTTTTAAAACTAAAGATGAAATTATTACTATAAATATCCCAGCAGGTGTTGATAGTGGAAATAGGTTAAGAGCTCAAGGTTATGGAAATAAAGATAAGCATGGGCGAAGAGGTGATTTATATCTAAGTTTTTATGTTGAAGAGGATGATAATTTTGTAAGAAATGGAAGTGATATATATATTGAAGTTCCAGTGTTTTTCACACAGGCTATATTAGGTGGTGAAATTACTATTCCTTCATTAGAAGGAGAATTAAAGTTAGACTTGAAAGCAGGTACAAAAGACAAAGCACAATTTATATTTAACAATAAAGGTGTTGTTGATGTTCATGGTGGTGCTAAAGGTCGATTGGTTGCTCAAATTCAGATGAAACTTCCAAAAAGTTTAACAGCAGAACAAAAAGAATTATTAACGAAACTTCAAGAGAGTTTTGGAGTTGAAAGCAAACTACATCAAAGTTCTTTAGAGAGTGCATTTAATAGAGTTAAAGAATGGTTTAAAGGAGATTAATATGCGTGTACTTACAGGAATTCAAGCCTCTGGAAAGCTTCATATTGGAAATTATTTTGGAGCAATGAAACCTATGGTAGAGCTTCAAGAGGATAATGAACTTTTTACTTTTATAGCAAATTATCATTCACTTACAACATCTAAAGATTCAAAAACTTTAAGAGATTATACACTTGATGCAGTTATAGATTATCTTTCTATTGGTATAAATCCAGAGAAAACAACATTTTGGGTGCAAAGTGATATGCCTCAAGTATTAGAATTATATTGGATATTATCAAAATTCACATCAATGGGACTACTTGAGAGAGCTCATAGTTATAAAGATAAAGTAGCTAAAGGGATTAATGCAAATCATGCTTTATTTTCGTATCCAGTCTTAATGGCTGCAGATATTCTTATTTTAGATACTCAAAAAGTTCCTGTTGGAAAAGACCAGATACAGCATGTAGAGATGACAAGAGATATTGCTACTAAATTTAATAATGAATATGGCGAAATTTTTACATTACCAGAACATCAAGTGACTGAAGATTTGGCTACTATCTCAGGAATTGATGGGCAAAAGATGAGTAAAAGTTATGATAATGCTATTGATATTTTTATGGAAAGTGAGAAAAAACTTCAAAAAAGATGTAATAAAATAATAAGTTCATCAACCCCTTTAGGTGAACCTTTAGATTATGATGGCTGTAATATATATAATTTAGCATCACTTTTTTTAGATGAAAATCAAAAATCAGAGCTTCAAGATAGGTATTCTAGTGGTAAAGAGGGATATGGTCACTTTAAGAAATACTTAAAAGAGTTAATATGGGAAGAGTTTGAAGAAGCACGAGAGAAGAGAGCATATTATATTGATAATATAGATGAGGTCAAAGATATATTAAATATGGGTGCTGTTAAAGCTAGAAATATTGCAGATAAAAAGATGACTGCTGTTAGAGATGCCGTCGGAATAATTTAAATATTTCCGACTCTCATTGCAGAGACCCACGCAAAATGGAAGTTAAAACCTCCCCTATCTCCATCTATATCTAGTATCTCTCCTGCTAGATATAAGTTTTTAACTATTTTTGACTCCATAGTTATTGGATTTACCTCTTTTGTATCAACTCCACCTATTGCAACCTCTGCACCCTTAAAGCCTCTTGTTTCAGAAATTGATAATTTAAAATTTTTAATACTATATATTATTTTTATAATCTCTTTTCTATTTAGATTTTTGGACTCTTTTATTTTGCATTTTGATTGCTCTAATATTATAGGTATAAGCTTTTTATTTATAAATCCATTTAACCATATCTCTATTGCTTTATTATTATTTATATGAGAAAGAAACATCTTTAATAAAATCTCTTTTGTATAATTTGGCATTAAATCTATGCTAAGTTCACAATAACTATAATTTGCAAGTTCCAAGCTAACATCTCTACTTATATCTAATATAGCTAATCCACTAATTCCATAATTTGTAAATAGTATATCACCCTCTTTTTGAGTTATATAATTATTATTTGCATATAGTTTGACTACCGAATATATTTTAACGCCACTAATATCTTTTAAAAAATCTTCAGTTGAGGATAATTGAACCAAAGATGGTAGAGAAGTAATAATATTATGTCCTAAAGATGAAGCTATATTAAGTCCACTATGAGAACCTCCAAGTTGTGGAGATGCAGGTGAACCAGATGCCAAGAGAATTTTTTTAGCAATAATGCTATTATCATCGGTTTTTATTATAAATTCATTATTGTTTTTTAATATCTGTTTAATATTGCAATTACATATAATTTTTACATCAAGCTTTTTAGCCTCATATTCTAAAATATCTAATACACTACTAGCTTGAAGAGAAATTGGGAATAATTTCCCATCTTTACCTTCTGTAATTTCTATACCGATAGTTTTAAATATATTAATAACCTCTTTAGCCCCATACCCTTTTAAAACTTTTTCTATAAATTGTGGATTATTTGAATGATAGAATGATGATGTAGGATTTATATTTCCAATATTACATTTTCCATTTCCACTAGCTAGTATTTTTTTTCCTATTTTATTACTTTTTTCTAAGAGAGTTACTTTTATATTTTTTCTTGATATTAAAATAGATGCTAATAATCCAGATGCACCTCCTCCGATAACTACCATCATATTAAACTCCTTTTTGATATAATAGCAACAAAAAATAAAAGAGAAAAATATATGTCAAATATTTCTTATAAAGATGCTGGTGTAGATATAGATGCTGGTAATGATTTTGTTGAAGCTATCAAAGATGATGTTAAGTCAACTTTTGATAAAAATGTTATTGGTGGAATTGGTTCATTTGCTGGAGCATATGAATTACCAAAGGGGTATAACGAACCTGTAATATTATCTGCAACAGATGGCGTTGGAACAAAATTAAAACTAGCAATAGAGAGTAAAAAACTTGATACTGTTGGTATAGATTTAGTTGCTATGTGTGTTAATGATTTGATTTGTAATTTTGGTACACCGATGTTCTTCTTGGATTATTATGCTACTGGTAAACTCATTCCAGAAGATGCTAAGGCTGTTGTATCTGGAATTGCTAATGGTTGTAAAATTGGTGAGTGTTCTTTAGTTGGTGGCGAAACTGCTGAAATGCCAAGTATGTATAGTGAAAATGATTTTGATTTAGCTGGATTTAGTGTTGGTATAGCTGAAAAGTCTCAAATGGATAGAGTATCAAGAGTTAAAGCAGGTCAAATGCTTATAGCTCTACCTAGTTCTGGTATTCATTCAAATGGATATTCTTTAGTACGAAAAATATTTTTTGATAAACTAAACATGAATTTGTCTGATGATTTTAATGGAAAACCTCTATTAGAAACTTTGCTAGAACCAACAAGAATTTATGTAAAAGATTTTAAAAAAAATAGAGATAATATACAAGCATTAGCTCATATTACAGGTGGTGGAATAGTTGAAAATCTGCCAAGAGTTCTTCCTGATGGAATTAAAGCAGTTGTTAGAAAAGATAGTATTAAAGTTCTTCCTATTTTTGAATTTATGAGTAAATTTGTAGATGAGGATGAGATGTGGAGAGCATTTAATATGGGTATCGGCATGGTACTTGTTGTAGATGAAGAAGATGTAGAAAGAGTTCTATCTAATAGTGATGGTTATGTTATTGGAACTTTAGAAAATGGTACAAAACAAGTAGAATTTATATAAAAAGGGTTTAAAATGGCAGTAGCAGAAGATATAGGTTGTGAAAATGAAGTATGTAAAGAGCATGATAATTGTAAAAGAGCTGAAATTTATCATGATAAAACAGCTAGAGAAGTAAAAAAATTTGGTGGGACAAAAGATAAAGGATGTGGCAAGTTCTTACCTAAAAAAGACAAATAAGTATGAAGTTATCTCATATAATTAAACTTATGAGACCTCATCAATATATAAAAAATAGTTTTATATTTATTCCTCTATTTTTTGCATTACAGATTACCAATTTAGAACTATTAACTTATGCCTCTATAGCATTTGTAGCATTCTCTTTGAGTGCTAGTGCTATCTATATTTTAAACGATTATTTTGATATAGAAGAGGACAGACAACACCCTAAAAAAAAATATAGGCCTTTAGCCTCTGGAGATATAAATAAAAAACAAGCTATTATTATTATGTTCTTTTTATTACTTATTGGTATCTCTATAATGAGTCTATTAACAGTTTCAGCAACTTTAATATTATTAACTTATGTATTAATGAATATAGTGTATAGCTTGTGGTTAAAACATATTGCGATATTAGATGTGACAACTATAGCTATTGGTTTTGTATTAAGGCTTTTTATTGGTTCAGCTGTTACGGGAATCTACTTATCTATGTGGATTGTTATTATGACTTTTCTTTTAGCTTTATTTATGGCATTAGCAAAAAGACGAGATGATATTTTGATTTATATGAACACAGGTACAAAAATGCGTAAAGTAATTGATGGATATAATTTAAAGTTTATAGATGGGGCAATGATGATTATGGCATCAGTAGTTATCGTATCATATACTTTATACACAACTTCTAAAGAGGTTATAAGTAGAGTAGATAGTGGTGAATTTTTATATTTAACAACACTTTTTGTAATATTAGGAATTATGCGTTATATGCAAATTACTTTTGTATTTGAAAATAGTGGTTCTCCGTCTGAAATTATATTAAAAGATAGATTTATTCAATCTACACTTGTATGTTGGATTTTATCTTTTATCTGGATACTATACTGATGTTAGCTATTAAATATACACTATTTGCAATAATATCAACTATGT
>JAMOSL010000133.1 GCA_027063105.1 Campylobacteraceae bacterium | reverse complement strand
TAAGAATAAGATTTAAATAAGGCACTATTAAGGCTGGAAAAGTTCCTATAATAATTAAAATTAAAGATATTATATATTGAGGAAATAGATACCAGATAGATACATCTTTTACTTTTTCTAATTTATGATTTGTTGGTTGACCTAAATATATACCATATATTAATTTATACACATATAAAAATGCACTTACACTTGCAAACATTGTAGCAGTTAAAATCAGTAATAATTTTGCATCTAATAAAGAGGTATATATCATATATTTAGATGCAAATCCACCAAGAGGTGGCATACCTGCAATTACAATTATACCAATAAGTAACATAACAAAAGAGTGAGGCATTCTATATATTAATCCACCGAGTTCACTTAATTTAGAACGACCTGTGATTGCTACAACTCCAGCAATATTTATAAATAATAAAAGTTTTACAAGTGTATGAATAACTGCATGATATAATGCTCCACCTAAACCACTAGCAATAGCTAAAACTGTTAATATATATCCTAATTGGGCAATAGATGAATATGCTAAGAGTCTTTTGACCTCATCTTCTTTGATAGCTTTAAATGTAGCAATAATTGAAGTTAAAACTCCTATAACTGCTAAAAAGTATTGAAGATATATCGCATCTAATGATTTTATATCTACAATTTGGAATAAAAATATAATTAAAGCATATATTGCCATTTTAGATAATACAGCTGAAAGATAAGCACTAAAAAGATTATTGGCTTGTTGATAGCTATCTACGAGCCAATAGTGAAAACCTATTGTACCCATCTTAATAAATAATCCTAGTAACATAAATGTGATTAGAGCGATTTTCATGGATAGAGTTAAAGCAATAAAACTTTCATGTCCATCTATATATAAAAGAGTTCCAGCACCAGAGTATAATATAATTATTGCCATTAAAATAGATAGAGCTGAAGCCATAGCAAATATTATATATTTAATTAATGCTTCTTCAGTAAGAGTTTTTGATAATATTAGATAAGTTGTAAGACTCATTACTTCCCAACCTATAAAGAATATAAGATAATCATTAGCATATACTATAACAAAAAGGGATAGGCTTAGAAGTGGTAACCATTTAGTAAAATTACTATCATCATCTCTATTCTCTATTAAAACTAAAGATATTATAAACCATGAAAAAGATATTAAAATTGCAAAAAAACTACTAAGAGCTGATGCTTCTAATCCAACTATAATATTCTTAAATCCATAATCAATCATATCTAACTGCCATAATATACCTATATTAAATAACTTTATAACTAGAATAGCACTAATTAATGATAAAAATATATTTAAAAATCTCATAATTGTACTCCTAAGATTATATTTTGATATGTATGTGAGTTTATCATAGTTTCTGAGGCTAAATTAATCCAATCTGATAATATAAATGGATATACACCTATAAATAGTATGGATATCGTTAAAAGTAATAAAACAGATTTTTGTAAAATAGATATTTCCATATAATCACCTTTTTCTGTATTTTTAAACATTAGACCAATCAGTTTAAAATAATATATTGCTTCTATTAAAGATGCTAAAATTATTGCACTTATGATTCCAAAATATCCTGCTATTCCAAAAGTTTTTAATATTAAGAATTTCCCAACAAATCCAGCAAATAGAGGAATACCTAATAGTGATAACATAGATATTAATAAAATCCATTTCATAAAAGGAGAATTCATTTTTTCTAAAACTGATATATCTTCACTTTTATATTTATTTATTATAGAATCTAAAGATAAAAATATAACCATTTTTGCTATTGAATGAGCTAGTAAAATATATAATCCTGCAATGATTGCATCGCTTGTTTGCATAGAGAATGCTATAAATAGAAGTCCTAATTGTCCCAGACTTGAATATGCAAAGACCCTTTTTATGTTAGTTTGTTTAATGGCCACTATCTCTGCAAGAATCATACTTATAACACCTACGGATAATAAAAAATCTGTAAAGTTGTGATGAGGTATAAAAAGATAGAGTAGATGAAAAAATACGAATAGATAAGCTTTTGATACTATAGAAGAGAATAATGCATTTACTAAAGGTGTAGAACCTTCATAAATATCACTTACCCATAGATTAAATGGAAATACTTCTACTTTAAATCCGAAACCAACAAATAGAAGAGTGGCTATTAAAAGTTGAAGTTCTATTGAAAGAGTATAAAAGTTTTGGGATATAAGTGCTAAATTTAGAGTTCCAAGATGAAGATAAATTAGAAATATTCCAAATACTAAAAATATAGATGCCATAGCACCAGTTAGAAGATATTTTAATCCAGCTTCTAGTGCATTGGCTGTTTTTTCATAACTAGATAGAATATAAGATGAAATACCTGCTATCTCAAAAAATACATAAATATTAAATATATCACTACTTAAAACTAATCCAATAGCAGAAGCTAGAAGCATATTTAAAAGTATGAAGAATTTGTTTTCGTTTGCATATTTTTTATTTTCTCTTTGACCCATATAATATATAGATAATACTAATGTGAAGAATGTAAATATAGTTACAAAAAACATAGATACATTATCTGATACTAAAGCAATACCTAAAGGTGGAGAAATTGCAATAACTTCTACTATAGGAGTAGTTAAATCTAAAACTAAAGTAATACTAAGTAAAAATAGAGATAGTTGGAGAATTAAAGATGTGTAAGCAACTCCATTTTTACCAAATTTTGATAATATCGGAACTGAAAATCCAAAAAGAAGTGGTAGGGCTATAAAATAAATACTACTCATCATTAATTCTTCAATCCATTCATTTTGTCAATAGTTGTAATTCCTGTTAGTTTATTATATTCAATTGCCATACTAACTCCTAGTGCTAAAACTGCCATTCCAATAACAATAGCTGTTAATATCATAGCATGAGGTATTGGGTCATTCATATTTATAAATTTTGTAATACCATCTCCTAGCATTGGTGCAGTTTTCCCTTTTTGAAATGCCAATCCAATAAAAAATATAAATATTGCTATTTCCATAATCTCTATGCTAATGAAAATCTTTATAAAGTGCCTTTGAGTTAAAATTCCAAATAGACCTATAAAAAATAGAATCATAGAACCAATAACTATAATAACCTGTAATACTTCTTCTTGATTTAAAAAATTTAATAGAGTTTCAATCATCTATATTCCTTTTTAGCATATTGTCAACTATTACGCTCATTTCACTTCCAACTTTTATTCCTACTATTATATATATAATTGGAATAATACCTCCACTAAGAAGTAAACCCATTTTAGATATATCATAAGGTAAAAAGTTTCCTAAAAATGAATCTAAAATTATAAGACCAATAAGACCTATAACCACATAAGATACACCAGCTAGTGTCTCAAATATCTCTACAAATTTATGAGATATATGAAAACCATTTGAACTTATTAATAAAAGTAGAATACCACTAGCAATAATAACTCCACCTTGAAATCCACCTCCAACACTAAGATGTCCATATATCATAATATATAATCCAAATATAAATATAACTGGAGATAATAATTTTGCTCCTATCTGTAACATAAAGTTACTATTTTCTTGAGATATATTATTTAGATTATTGTTAGTTAACATTAATCCAATACCTAGAGAAGCTATAAATAGAACTGCTATTTCACCTAAAGTATCAAATCCCCTAAAATATACAACAACTGTAGTAACTGAATTGGCAACTCCATCAGTTGCATTTAATTTTAAAAGTTCATCACCTGCTCTATAAATATTTGATGGCATGTTTTGCATCAAAATATTTAAAATAGTTAAAATAAAAACGGCACTAACTCCAAATCCACTAACAGTAGTCATAGGAATGGTTCGTTTAAGACTCATAATTTCCTCCAAGGTGTTTTAGCCCCATCAGAAGAATAACAGAACTTATACCGATACCAATAACAGCTTGAGTTAATGCCACATCAGGAGCTTGAAATGCTACAAAAAGTATTACAGCATTTAATCCAATACCCATTGACAGAACAATAGTATGAGATAATTTGGGTTCTATTATAGTTTTAAATGCAATTAGAATAATAGATATAAACGAACTTAAAATAACTAATCCTAACATTTTTTATCCTCCTCATACTCATCTATATCATTTGGATTTAGATAAGGTACATTTGTATTATGTGAAGCTCTGGCTATAACACTAGATGACAATGGATTAGTTAAAAGTATAAATATAGCAAGTAATATAAGCTTAAAAGCCCAAGATGGTTCAAAACATATAGCTCCTAAAATAATAAGAAGTATACCAATAGTTGTGGATTTTGCACCAATATGCATTCTACTATAAATATCTGGCATACGAATTAGACCAATAGCACTAACAACAAAAGCTAAAACGCCAAGAAACATAAAGCTAAATCCTAAAAATTCTAACACTTAAATCCCCTTTTCTATAAAACGACCAAGTAGGGTTGTCCCTAAAAAACCAATTAATCCAAAAACTAAAGCAATATCAAGATATAAGCTTCGTTCAAAATAGACGGCAAGTATAACAATGAGAGAAAGACTCATAATGCTAATAGCATCAAAAGCAATAACTCTATCTGTTAGGGTTGGTCCATTTAAAAATCTATATAGACTAAAAAAGAGTGATAACAATAATAAAATACTAATAATATGAAACATGAATTTATTTTAGCATAAATATATTAATATATAAAATTTGCTATAATCATTACAACTTTAAAATTAGGATTAGATTATGAAAAATATTTTAAGTATATTTATATTACTTATGTTTATATCAATTAACACTTTACAAGCTGAAGATAATGAAGCATACAGATATAAGTGGATAGGAACTTTTGCAAAAGGCACTACAATAACCAATCAGGTAATAGACAGTGATATGTATTGGGATAGTATTAGTCAAAAGATAAAGGCTAGATGGAAAGAGGGATATGTCATTACAGAGATTAAATATGGTAATGGAAAATGGGTTGTTTTATTTTCTAAAGGTGTCAAAGCAAATTCACAAGCTTATGAAGTAACCAGTAGATGGGGTGCTATGAGTTTTAGAATAAATAAGAAATGGAAAGAGGGATATTATTTAGTAGCTGTTGAACATGGTCTTAGTGAATGGGTTGGAATCTTTGCTAAAAATACAGGATATACAAATCAAGCTTTAGATAGACAAAAGAAATTATCTAATTTCCAAAAGAAGATATCTGAACGATGGGCTAACGGTTACAATATGGTAGACATGGAATATGGAGAGGGGCATTGGTTAGCTATCTTTTCTAAAGGTATAAACTATAAAGGTCATGCAATGAGTGTAAGAACTGATTGGAAGAAATTTACAAATGCAATTAGTAAAAATTGGAATGATGGATATTTGATTACTGATATGAAATTTGGTATAGGTAGATGGCTGGGAGTTTTTGCCAAAGGAACAGTATATACAGAACAAACATATATCACAAAGCCAACAATAATAGAACTTGATGAGGTCAGAAAAGATTTATCTACAAAAGGTTATAAATTAATTGATTTATCGGAAGGATGGTAATTCTAATAAAATTCTTGATTTAAATCAAGAATAATTATCAATTTATAAGTTATTCTCTTGAAAATCTAACTAGGAGTAATTTACTCCTATTTAAAATAATAGGAGTTCAAAGTGAAAAAACTAGTAATATTCTTAACATTAATCTCAACAACTATATTTGCAGATATAAAAAAAGGTAAAGAGGTATATAAAGCAAATTGTGCAACATGTCATACAACAGATGGAAGAGGAGGACTTGGTGGTGATTTTAATTTAGTTTCTTATTCTCGAACTAAGGAAGAAATAAAAGCTTATGCTAAAGACCCATATTCATTATATAAAAAATTTGGATACAGTGCAAACGCAATGCCAACACTTCCATTAGAAGATAAAGAGTTTGAAGATGTAGCAGATTATATTAGTTCACTTGTTAAATTTAAAAAGTGGATGATTAAAAAATAATTCACATTCAATTCATACTTTATTATTATAATTATCATTATATAAATAAAAGGAGTCAAAAATGAAAACGACATTAACAAAATCGGTTATGGTATTATCTCTTATTCTTTCAGTAGCTGAATCTAATGGTAAATATGGACATGGTCAAAATAGTGGTTATACTAATAATAATTATACTCAACAAAATTATCAAGAGGAGACTATTCCCTCAAATATAACTGATGCTATATCATCAAGTAAATCTCAACTTACGCAAGAATTAAAAGATTCTATAACTTATATGTATAGTGAAGAGAAACTTGCTAAAGAGGTTTATCTGAATATATATGAAAAACAATCTCTTCAACAACTTTATAATATTGCTACAAAATCAGAAGTTAAACATGAAGAAGCAGTTAATAACTTAGCTATAAAATATGATTTAAATATTACTCAATATCCAGATACTGATATTCCTTATGATAAAAATAGTATGAATAACTATTCTAGTGGAAAGTATGCTGTTGAGGCTATTCAAGAGCTTTATGATATGCTTTACAATAAAGGTATCAATTCTCAACAAGATGCTTTAGAGGTTGGTTGTATGGTTGAAGTCACTGATATTGATGATTTAGATAAATATATATCTCAAGCCTCTGAATCTAATGCTTCTGATGTTATTGAAGTATTTAACTTCTTAAGAGATGGAAGTTATGTACATTATTGGGCATTTGATAATGGACTTAAAAATATAGGAATATCTACAGGTTGTTGCTCTTTAGGTTCTACATATTGTCATCCTGAATATCCACAAAATAAAAATCACAATCAAAAAGGAAAATAAAATGAAAAATAAAATTATGATTATAGCTTCGATAATGGCTATATCAAGTAACGAATTATCAGCTCAAACAGGTGAAGAACTTTTTAATAATAAATGTTCTTTCTGTCATTCAACTTCTCGTCCAGCAGATATGTCAAAAGTTACTGCACCAGCTATAATGGGAGTTATGAGACATATTAAAATGAGTTATCCTGACAAAGATAAAGCAATCTCTTTTATGAAAGATTATATATTGAATCCATCTATGGACAAAGCTATTTGTATGCCACAAAAAATAAAAAGATTTGGAGTTATGCCCTCTCAAAAGGGTTTAGTAACAGAAAAAGAACTTGATATTATATTACCATGGATATATGATAAATTTCCTCCAAAAAGTTTTAGAGGAATGAGAGAAGGAAGAGGAATGGGACAGAAGTAAAAAATCTATTCCTTATCAAGTATGATTACTTTAATATTAAACTCTTTGGCAACTGTTCTAAGTCGTTTTAGATATTTATCATCTTTACTATCACCTACAATAAGACCAACTGCTGGTTTTCTGTGGGTTATTTCTGCATAATATAGTGCTTGACCTATACCTTCAGCCCATTTCTTTGCCCAATCAACCTCTATTGCATACTCTTTAGTTAAACAGTCTACTCTAGTTTTATCAAATAAAACATACTCTATTTTCCCCCCTAATTTATTACACATTTTAGTCTGATAATATTTTTCGTGCTTTTTACCCTTTGGAAGTGGGGTTTCAGGTTCTCTATCTTGCGTAGTTGTAAAGTAGCCTATTATTAAAACAATTAGTGCAATAATAGCCTTTAGTATTTTTTTTTGCATTATTCTCTCTTTTTTATATAGTATTTTATTATATCATAAAGAAAGTTAGATTAATTAAGATTTGATTGTGATTAAAAGGAATGGCGCGGTGGACGAGACTCGAACTCGCGACCCCCTGCGTGACAGGCAGGTATTCTAACCAACTGAACTACCACCGCACCTATATAAGAAAAAAGTT
>JAMOSL010000132.1 GCA_027063105.1 Campylobacteraceae bacterium | reverse complement strand
TATATTTACCCTCTTTTACCCACCTTCTAATAGTTTGAGGTGTCACTCCCTCAATCTTGGCAAGTTTCCATGTTGATACTAACATTTTAGAATTATAGTAGATTATTGCTTATATTGTTATTAAGATTCCTGCTTAACTATAAATTCTATAACTTGTAATGCGAAGTTGTTTAATCCATATTTTTATCTCTGTAACTAATTTTAAATTATTATCTTTGAGATTAAGCTCTCGTAACTCTTTTAAACTAGTTATATCAAGTGGAAGTTTTGATATATTATTATTTTCAAGATTTAAAAACTTTAATTTTTTAAGACCTCTTATTTCTGGAGGAATTAATACCAATTCATTATGCCACAAATTTAGCCAAGTCAATTTTGTAAGTTTTCCTATCTCTGGGGGAAGCTCTCTAATTAAATTTCCTTGAAGAGATAAATCTGTTAATTGGGGCATATTCTCTATATCAGGAGGTAAATATTTTATCTTATTCATAGATAATCCTAAACGAGTTATATTCTTTAAAGGCAGTATCTCTAAAGGAAAATCTACAAATTCATTATTCCATAAGTTCAACTCCGTTAAATTGATTAATTCACCAAATCTCACTGGTAAATGAGTTAATTTATTTCCCCAAATAGTATGATTTTCTCTCCGTTTACCTTTTATATTTAACTCTTTCAAATTCTTTAAATTACCTATCTCTTCTGGAAGTTCTCTTATCTTATTTGCTCCAATATTGAGCGTTACCAGATTTATTAAATTACCTATCTGAACAGGTAAACTAATTAATTGATTACCCTCTAATAAAAGTTCTTTTAAGTGCCCAAGTTGACCAATCTCTTCAGGTAGAATTCTAAGATAATTATTTGATAAATTTAACTTAAGCAAATTTGTCAAGTTTCCTACCTCTGATGGCAGTTCATATAATCTATGGTTCTCTAAGTTTAATTCTGTTAACTTAAAGAGATAACCAATCTCTCGTGGAAGATACTCTAATCTATTTCCATGATTTAGATGAAGTACCTTTAAATTCATTAAATTACCAATTTCATCTGGTAACCTAGTTAATTTATTACCTCCTAAGTCAAGTTTAGCTAACTGTGTTAATTCGCCTATATGAGGTGTTAAATATGATATTTTGTTAAAATTTAAATTTAACACTAAAAGATTTTTTAGATTACCTATATTTGTAGAAATTCTTGGTAAATCATTATTATTCAATAGAAGATGTTTTAAACTATAAATA
This sequence comes from Campylobacteraceae bacterium, assembly GCA_027063105.1. Taxonomy (GTDB): domain Bacteria; phylum Campylobacterota; class Campylobacteria; order Campylobacterales; family Sulfurovaceae; genus SZUA-451. The sequence goes on along the minus strand of JAMOSL010000132.1, from coordinate 6,714 downwards.
TTTGTAATTTTTGAAGGAAATCTACTGAATCTATTATAACTTAAATCTAATAACTTTAAATTTTTTAAATTTTCAATTTCAATAGGCAGTTGAGTTAAACGATTTGAGCTAAGATGTAATATCTTAAGCTTTGACATATTACCTATCTCAGGAGGGAGATAAAATAATTTTGTGTTGGAAAGATTTAACTCAACTATATTATCTAAATGACCAATTAATGGAGTTATAGACCTCATTGGGATATGAGATAAATCTAATCTTTTTAGCTCCAAAAGGCTTTTTTTATCTCGAGGCAAACCTTGTGAAAATGTCCCATATTTATCACAATCCCCATTATTACAAGTCAAATGTGGGATATTATTATCATCAGCCCAATCAAATAACTCTTCTATCCACTCCTCATTAGGTGAAAAATGTCTATTATTTAAAATTGTATTGGTTATATCAAGAAGTGCTTGTGTATGCATTAAAACAGAAAAATTATTTTGTTTAATAGTTGGATTTCCACTCATAACAAACCTCCTTATTTATATTAAATAGTGAAATATATTTTAAATAATTATACCATTATATATAAAAAACTACTTGAAGAGAAAGTTGTTCTAAAATAACTCCGATTTTAAACCATAAAAAGAACTTTTAATATGTGCGATTACTTTCCCTTCAAATTTTTCAATTATAGAATCTATTCTATCCTTCTTTTTCCACATTGGCTTTATTACCTTTGCTAATTTTTGTAACTCTCTTTTTGCATCTCTTTTAACTCCTATCTCATCAATTAATCCAACTTCTAATGCTCTTTTAGATGAAAATATATGAGCGTTTGCAAATGTATTTGAGTTATTGATATCAAGCCCTCTAGCAGAAGCTACATCTGATACAAAAAGATTATAAGTATCAAGTGTTAATTGTTCCAATTCTGCCCTTTCCTCTGTAGTCCACTCTCTTGTTGGAGTACCAGCTTCCTTATATAATCCCTGCTTCACTATTTGGGGTTTTACACCTATAGTATCAAGTAGTTTTTCTATATTAGCACTTTGCATAATAACACCAATTGAACCAATTATAGACCCTGCATTTGCTATTATTTTAGTTGCATAGATAGAAGCATAATAACTTCCACTAGCCATAATCCCACTAGCATAAGCTACTACAGGTTTATGCTTTTTTAACTCTTTAATTGCATAAGATATTTCTATAGATGGTGGAACACTTCCTCCTCCAGAATTTACATTAAGTAGTACACCTTTTATATTTTTATTATTTTGTGCTTCTTCAATTTGTTGGATAATTATATCACTATTCATAATTACCCCTGATAATTTAATCTCTTGCAAATTTGCTGGATTTTGATTATCCCCAGATGGCATTAATAATATGGCAACAATTAATAAAAATAACATTCCTTTAAAATGCTCACCAATCCATTTAATAATATTTCCTATAACCTTAAACATATTTTTTTCCTCCAATATATAATTTATCTACCTCTTTTGTATGCAAAATTGTTAATAATGCAATATCTTCTTCTCTTTGTGGTTTTTGAGGCAATTTAATAATAACAAAGTCAGCAAAATAACCTTCTTTAATATCTCCACATTTCAATCCTAAAACCTTACCTGCTACAGTTGTAATAGAGTCTATTAATTTTTTAGATAAAAGATTTATATCAGCTTTATTATGAAGCATTAATGCTCCCCTTAATTCATCAAATATATTTAAAGAAAAATTAGAACTTAATCCATCTGTAGCTACACTAAATGGTAAATTAAAATCTATTAACTTTTCAATCTCTAATCTGCTACAACCTAGTAGTCTATTTGACCTTGGACAATGTGCCACAGAATGACCTTTTTCTTTTAATCTCTTTAGGTCATTATTATTAGCCTCTGTACAATGCGTAAAATGAGTAGGATAACTATCAAAAGAAGTTATAAATTCATCAACTGTTGTTACAGCCTTAGATTGATTAAAAAATGAACTAAAAAATTCTTTAAAATCTCCATCAGAATTATCTAACCAATCTCTCTCTGCTTTACTCTCTAACAAATGAGCACTTAGAGGCACTTTCTTATTTTTAGCAAATGATATAGCCTTTTTTAAAACAATAGGATGTACAGAATATGGAGAATGAATAGCAATAGCTGGGGTTACTAAATCATCTTGATATAAAGATGAAGCTTCAAATCGTTGTAAAAAATCTTGATATAAAGAATCTACAGTTTGTGGATTACTTCCAATCAATTCATTAAAGAAAACAACTCTATGAGGTGCTTTGATACAAGCATCTAAATCTAATCCCAAACTACTTATAGCCCCAAAACTAGTAATTCCACTCTTTAACATATCATTAATAGCATTATCTATAATAACCTCATCACAACTATTAATAAGCTCATCTCTATTTTCAATAACAGAGTATAACCATGGAAGAAAAGAACCATATTTTAATGTAGTTTTGTTTGCAGAAAATTCCAAATGAGTATGAGTATTTATAAATCCTGCATATAAAACACTATTCTCTCCACCATCTATAATATCTAAATCTGGATACTTAAATATCAGATTATTATATATATCAACTACCTCTATTTTATCATTAAAAAGAATTCCATAATCTTTTTTATATTTGCCATTTATATATATATAATCTGCTTTAACTATTTTCATATATTTTCCTATTCATTCATGTTTTAAGAATGTATTTTTATAGATACTTTTTGAGGTATAATTTTAAAATCTGTTAAATTCATAAAATCTAAATCTGTATTATTATCTCCAGCCCCCAAGGTAAGTATTGGTTTATGCTCTTTAATTAGATACTCTACAGCAAACTTTTTATTAAGGAAATGAGGTAAAAGAGCAAAAGAATTATCATTTTCATAAAGATAAAAATCACTATATTTATTTATAATTTTTTTTAAAATATGCTTAACCTCATCTAATATGCCCTTATCATCCAGATTAAATTTATTATAGATACTAATATAAAAATTATCTATTATTTTAATTACTAGTTCTACTTTAGTAGTTTTAAGTGCATCAGCAAGTAGTTCATTTAATTTCTCTATAGACATTATTCTAGAATATGATTGAATAATATTCTCTTCCCAAGTTTTATCTATCTTACCATCAACAAGTATAACTCCTCCAAAATTTAGAATCACATATTTAATTCTATTATCCTTTGAAAAGATAGTACGATTATATGACTCTAAATTTCTAGCTGTTGTGGGAATAAACATCATATTTGAATCTATAATAGTATCTATAAAAAGTTTTGTACCCTCATAGAAAAATGAATTTTCCTCTCCATCTTTATTATATCCTCCAACTATCGTGCTTTTTGTAAAATCTGTTTTTCTTCTTGTCTGTATTAAAGTATCATCAATATCACTAAAAAAAAATATTCTATTTGGCATTTATTACTCCATAATTTTTATATCGGCTCACTATAGATTTTGCCCAACTTGAATGTGTTGTTTTTTCATACATTCGTCCATTTTCACTAAAAATAGCTCTATTTTCTTCTATTAATCTTAATGCTATTTTATAATCATCAATACTAACCCTATAACTCTCTTGAATAATATATGCTTGTTTTGGATGTATACATGTTTTATTAAAAAGCTGATGCTCTCTATCTCCCTCTAATTCTCTTAAAAGCGTATTCTCATTTTTAAAACATGCATTTACTGCTGAAGATACATGAAAACCATTCGGTTTAAATATATTAATAATTGTAGAAAGTATAAGATAAAGAGGCATAACCTCATAAATACTTTTGCTACAGTCTCTCATCATTCCCAACATACTTAAAATATCTTCTCCACCGATACGAACTACTAATATTTGTTCTTTAAATGGTGTCAATTCTTTAAAAATATCTTGAAGCTTAAGACTACTAAAGACATCTCTAGTCTCTAATATAGGCATAATATAAAAATGATTTTGTTGTATAAAAATAGATAAATACTCTGCAATATTATGTGTGTCAAACTTTGCCAAAGCAAAACCATCAATTCTATCAATATGTTTAAAATTCAAAATTTCTTTAAGATTATCAATATTTCGAGGACGAATAAAAACCTTTAAATCATTAACCTCAAAATGCTTAACTATAGATTTAAGCCTTTTCATTCCACTTGGCATATCTGATAAGACCGTAGAATCCTCCAAACAAATTACAACAGACTTAAGATAAGGATATTTCTCTTGTGTTAAAATTAATTCTAAATTTTTATGCATAATAGGAATATAAAGCGTTGCACCTAATTCATAATAATCTACTTTTCTCATTTATTTACATCCCTAATCACAGCTAATGCCATGTATGGTAAATTTTTTTCTTCTATCACTTGAACACCTTTCTCTTTAGCTAGAAGTATCAGGTGTTGTGTCTCTTCAGCTTCTAAATCTTTAAAAAGTATTAAATGAGGAACTCGTCTAAGTAATACTCTTGTAGTCTCTCCAATACCTGGTTTAATATAATTAATATCTTTTATATCAAATCTATCTTGAATACTTTTTAAAAAACTACTAATATTCTTGTGAAATATATTATTTTTAGAAAACAAAGGCTTTTTATCTATTTTTAAGCTTTGTATAATCTCCATCATTGAATCAATAAACCAAAGGCTTAAATCACTTTTTGCATACTCTTTATAATATTTACAACCATGAAAATCTCCCTCTTTGATATATTCATCATTAAGAATACTTCTGCTTACAAGTCCTGAAATAGTTGAGTTGAGTGCTGAAGAAGGAATAAGATAGTCATCATTTCCAACTGAAAAGTCTGCAACAGAAGCAATGTCACTTACAACATAAAGAGTATCACTAATCCTTGTATTATTTTGAGAATTAAAGTCTTTAATAAAAACTTTTAATTCTCTATTAATAACTCCTTTGCCTGTCCAGCCATCTATAAAAATGAACTCACTTTGAGGATGATTTTTATGAATATATTTGAGAGCTAAGTTATCTATCTCTCTATCTCTAATAATAGAAATAGCATAATGAGTAACATCTTTATTAAAAATATCTCTTAATACTCGTTTGACTAGAACACCAATAGGAGTACCTGCACGAAGCAAAGAGATTAAAACTATCTCTTTTTTTAGACTAAGATGATAGGATAAAGTTAAAATATCTCTTGCAAAACGCTCTTTATTCAATTCAAAAGCTTTATAAAAAACTTCTAAATATGCTTCAGTCGGCTCATATTCTTTACTAATCATCTCTGAATAATGAGACTTTTTAGATTGTATAAGTTTCTCTTTATCTGCTATATCAGTGAATTCTATATCAATAATTTTTACTAGAAATATTACATCGTCTTTAAGATAAGAACCACTAAACATACATAAATACCTCATCAACATCAAAGTATTTTTCTAATTGCAATTTAAGGTCAAAACTATTAGGCAGGATTGTGGTCTCATAACAAATCAATACTTTATCGTATTCTCTATCAATTACATTATAAAGGAAATTATCTATCTCTTCAAAGTAGTTATCTTTAAAAGAAAGTTTTGAAGTGATTGCTCCATCTATATTAACAGGGCTTCGTGTGGTTGCTTGAAAATAACTTTCAATACCATTCTCTTCTAAATATTTTGCCAAGAGATATGGAGGATACATGAATTCTGCTGTACCTAAAACTAATACTTTTTTGTCTTTTAGTATTTTAAAATCTACAAAGTGTTCAAAATTTAAATCAAGTTTCTCTACGCCATACCGTGCAAAATTATAAGGTATTATCTCATCTAAATTTTTAATTTCTTCAGGTTCAGAAACTACTGCAGTTTCAAAATTCATCTCTTTAGCTCTAAACTCAAATGAACCATTATAAAGAGATAGATATGTAAAAGACTCATACTGCTTTTCTGTCCAATTAAGTATAGTGAGCAGATGATAATTCTCTACTTTTGGTAAAACTTTTTGAAGTTGTTTTACTAAATTATTAGCTGTATTACCTGTAGAGACCTCATCATCTATTAATACTACTCGTCTTATCTCTTGAAGTCTTTTTTTAAGTCTCTCATTCTTTGGCTCATAAAAAATATGGCTAGGAGCATGACAATGTTCTTCATAAAAAGAAAAAAATATATCTTGAGAGGTTTGAAAGCGTGTAGAGTGAATATAAAAACTATTTTTTAAATTAGCTTCTTCAAATACTCCCTGCCCTAATGCTGTGGCAGTTTCAGCAAAGCCGATAAAAAGTGTAGGTTTATCTGAGTGGGGAATAAGAGAGGCTAATTCTTTATAAGTCTTCTTCATTAGAAAAGGCTTAGTTGGCAAATGCTTTCCTAAGACCTTACTAACAAATAAAAAGCCTCTTTTTTTATTGATACGAGAACCAAAATCTACTAGATTATCTAGCTCTTGGCTCTGATCAATTTCTAAAGTACCTGTTTTTAACGCTATATTCATTTTTTACCTTTAGGTAGGTTTTAGAAAGACTAAATTTCTTTCTCTTTTTTATTCGCTTGAATAGAATGATAAGTAGCAATAGCTATAAAAGTAACACCTATTGTTCCTACAATCACTTCATTAATATGCATAAACATTTTTGCAAACATTACTAGAGATAGTGCAAGAATTGCATAATGAGCACCATGTTCAAGATAACGATATTCTGTAAGGGTTTTCTTCTCTACAAAATATAGAGTAAGACTTCTTACAAACATTGCACCAACTCCTAAACCTATC
>JAMOSL010000131.1 GCA_027063105.1 Campylobacteraceae bacterium | reverse complement strand
AATACTATAGGTATGTATGGCTCAATCAAAGGTATAGCAGGTAATGCTATAGGGAATGTACAAGCTTTAGAACTCGGCTATGTTGATGAAGAAGAGCAATAAAATGGATTATGAACTTGGTTTTGTAAAAATAACGGATGATAAGTACCATGTCGTTGAGTCATCACTTGATGCAAGTGAAATATCTCTAGAGGTTGATGAGTGCTATGCAATATTTATAAAAGAAAGTGAATATGATAGTACTGATATAGATATGGGATTTGACTACATAGGTAATATTATATCCGAAAGAGGCGAATCTTACTATGTATTTGCATTTGAAGATTATCAAGGTTATGCTTTTGAATTAAGTAGTCTATCTGATGAAAATGAAGTGTAAGGTATCACAATAAGATATAAGATTTTATAAGCTATGTTCTATATAAAATAGATGAAAGCAATACCTTAAAAAACAAGTAAAGCGAAATACATAAAAATAATATTATAAAAAGTACATATGTAATTGGTGATGTACACGGTTGCTTTTATACTATAATAAAATCATCAATCATATGTGGAAAGGTGGCATGTATGATTATGAAAAGATGTTTGGTGTTGATAATTATAATGATATATATAAAGTAGAGTTAAGCGGTATATAAAAAATATGATGTGATGATTACGCATGCATGGAGATGATATTTTAATCAAAAGTATGACAATAGCACAATTAAGTAAGATAATTCTAACATGAGGGTTCAAGATGAATAAAAATAATAACACAGATATAATATTTAATAAATTTGGACTAAAAGATACTACAGTCATGATACTTCAGGAATATGCCCAAATAAATGAAGCTAGTAGTATTTATAACATTGTTCTTGGGTTACCTGCTAAAACAGAAGTTACCTCAAATAAAACAATATACACTTTTTTAATATTAAGTGATTTTTTTAATCTGTTTATAAAAGAAAGGATTAGTACTATATATCATGATATGAATGGTAAAATTAATAAAAAAGGTAGTGATTCATATACAAATAAAAAAGACTTTATTGTAAATTCAATAAAAGAATATTTTGATGATTATGTAGAAGAGTATGAAATTGAAATATGTTGTGAAATTGAAAAAGAAGGCTCACCTCATTATCTAGATAATTATCAAATAACAAAGCATAGTTGTGGTTTTATATCATCAAAAGAATATATTTTTTCATGCCTACCTGTAGAAAAAATAAACCATATAAATATACTTTAAAAATGGAAAAGAAACATGTTAATAATTGAAGGTATGCTCAGTATTACGCTTGATAAAAAATGCAAGCAAATATTAACAACTAATATCTCTACAAAATCACAAGGAAGACTTATTGGAGCAAATAATATTATTGATAAACAAATAAGAAATTACTTTAATATTAATACAGCTTTTTATGGCTTAAAGGTTTCGGATAATATTCTAAGTTCAGAATATACTGAATTATGATAGAACAAGGAAAGTGAATGAAGTTAAAGAAGAAAAAAAGAAATGGAGCTATAAAATGACTAGATATGTTTTTGTATATGGTACATTAAAAAGAGGTTTTTATAATCATATTCTTTTAGAGAATTCTGAATTTATTGGTGATGTAGTTACAAAGAATAAGTACCCTATGGTTAATGTTGAAGAACATTTTCCATATCTTATAAATGATATTGGAATTGGTCATAATATTATTGGTGAACTATTTAAAATAAATGATGAAACATTTACTAAATTAGATATATTAGAAGGCTATCCAGATTTATATACTAGAGAAACTATAAAAGTCATTTCATTTGGAATAGAGATTTCTGCCATCGCTTATTTTGTAAAAGAAACAATTGAATATACTAATTTAGAACTTATGGAGGAGTATTATTAGTTAAAAAAGTCGAGTAAACCCTATTTTTTCACTCACTCTCATTTATGCTACAATTTCAGATGCTTGTTTGAGATTCAGAAAAATGGAAGGCTGATAGTGAAACGGGTGGAAGAATAAAGTGAAATATGTAATTTTACAGTTCTTCCATATCCTGTAAAGTATACCACCCCAATTAATCCATACAACTTTTCCAAATTCCTTATTCCTTCTTAACCTGTAACTTTATGCTACATTTTCCTCTTCAATATCAACCTTTTGCTCATTAATTTTTAAACTATCATAGTAAACGCTCATAGGTTTTCTTACTCTGCAAGCTTTATGATGACCTTGCCAATAATACCCAAGTCTTCAACTGGCACACTAATGTTTTTATATATTTTATTGCTAGAAACTAACTCTAAAGTTTGATTGTTTATAAACTTCAATCTCTTAACAAAAATGCCATCTGGTGAATTAACAATAAAAATGTCTTTTTCATTTGGAGTCACTTTGTTTCTATCAATAAATATTTTATCGGCATTAAAAAGTTCTGGCTCCATTGAATCACCGCTTACGTTGATAATCTCAATATTTTTTAGATGTTTTTTATACCCAAATGATGCTAATATGTAGTCTGGATATGATACCTCAATATATTCATCATTATCATTAAATGCACCACCACCGGCACCGGATTTTATTTCTCCAAAATACTTAATTTCTATTAATCTATCAGTCTGCTCACTTAGTGAATCTGGCATTTGTCCATATAAAACCCAATTAATATTAATCTTTCTTTTTGCACAAAACTCTACTATCTCTTGAAGAGGAAGTGTATCTCTTTTTTTCATCATAGACAGGTTCGATTGTGTCATGTTAAGTGCTTTCGCCACATCTTTATCAAATATATGCACTTTTTTTTCACTTTCTGTTTCTAAAATATTTTTTATTTTATCTATAATACTGGTACAAAACTTCATAACACATCCTTTTTTCATTATCCTAGTATACATAGTTTCAAAAAATATATAGAAAAAATTGACAAATTGTCATATTTTTATTCAGATTTACTAAATTACACTTAGTTTTTTGGTTCCATTTATACTCGAAATAAAGTTTGACACACCCTTACTTTGCAATGTTTTACCACTATAATATTGCATCAAGTAATCAATAGACTCTTCTTCATTATCTGATAAAAAATTAACTTTTGAATAATCGTGCATTTTAACTGCCACTTTCATTGCCTGTATTGTTAGATATTTCAACCCAACTATATCCTGTTCAACCCCTATCATTTTAGATTCATACGCATTCTTTAGATATGCAAGTCCCGTCTCTAATGATTCAACTTTTATAGCACTTTTCTTTTTTGTTGCTAATGCCTTACTATTGTTGTTATCCAATGAAACATCACAAATATCAAGATTTATTCTATCAATAATTTCCATCCATCCCAATATTTCCTCTAACATAATTTCTAGCGATTCTGCTAAAGCTTGATTTTTATACCCCTTTTTAAACTCCTCATTTTTTTGTAATGAATCTCTTGTAAAGTTGGCAAATGTTTGATTTACTTTAAGTGTTATACCATTTAAAAAAAGCTTACCAGTTATCAGATAAGGGCACAATGAACACTTGCGTTCTCTTCCATCTGGACACTTTATAGCAGGACAAATCCCATGTATCATTGGAAACCATGTACTTGGATGATTTGCTAATGCTATTTTTGTGCCTTTCTCATATTCATCTTTTGTGAAATTTGCAGGTACCTTTCGAGCCAATGAAAATAGTGCGTTATCTTTAAGTGCTATCTCTAAATCATCTTTATTACTTTCGTATGCTCTTGCTAGTTCACCTCTCATTAAATCAGATGTATTTTCTACAAGTTTATTAGCATCTCCAAAATATATCTTATCTATCGCACTCTTTAAATGCACTTCTTTTTCTTTTCTTGTTAGATTAATATATATTCTTGTTAAAGTATCTGCTGTTGTATGACCGGTCAATTGCATTACCATATTTAAGCCTAGTCCACTCTCTAAATATCTTGTAGCACCTGTTACTCTTAAAGAATGTAAGTCATACATGACTTCAATATCGTTCATTCTCGTACTGCTACAATTATTTAACTCATCAATATCTTTAAAAAAGCATTTACCATTCTTAGCCCAAGCTACTTTAGGATAATTATCATGACCATTGCTTTTAGCTTCTAAAGCAACTTCTAACTGATATTGACACAATACTTTTTTATGATAATCAAAATGAGTTCCACGACTTATAGGCTTAAGTACTTGCGGAGTTATAAATAACGGTTCTATATCTTCCCAAGGAGAATTATCATCATCGTGGTACTGAACCTTTGGGATATGCTTATAATATTCCTTATGCCACTTTAAAAATGGTACAAATTCTTGTAAGTCTTCCCATACACAAGGAATCTCTTGAAGATATTTTCTGTTAACATTTTTATCTGTATTTATTACTATTGATTCTATTGTTCCACTATTACTAAATATAAAAGAATTTTCTCTACACAGATGCCTAACTTGCTCACCCCTCACTGGAATAAAATATCCAAACAGCATCATCATAGGGTAGACTGGATAAACATCATGCTCCCACCATGAGCAATCTACACTTTTTTTATTCCACTTAGTTGTTGTATTTGGGGGTCTATTTTTTATAATATCTACGATATGTTGTATCATCTCTTTTGGCATAGCGGTTCTATATGGAACCAAGCTAGTTTTCTTTTTAGGTCTTGGTGTATTTTTTCTAGCTTTAATAGAGTATAAATCACAAAAAACTAAAAACTTAATAATGCTCCCAATTTCAGAACGAACAGACCCAACTGATTTACTTATAGTTAAAATATTATATAAGTTATGTTCATTATTAGGTTCAAACATCTCATCAACTGTAGCTACTGTTATTTTACTACTAGGATAATACAAAATTATGTACTTAAAAAAATTATTTACATGTGTACATGATGAGTTTATTGTTCCAGTGGATAAGCCATCTCTTTTTAGTTTCGCTGGAAATTCAATGCCAGACTTTATAAGTGCTGTAAGATTTGGAAATTCATCTAAATTAATCCAATTTAGGTATCTAAGTCTGTCGTAGTTGACTTTATCTCGTGCAATATTGCGTGGTTTTTCAATTAAATCGCTTCCCTCATTGATTAAAGCAAACCTTAATTCATTAAGAACATATTTATAATATTTTTTTTGGGTTAAAGTTAGTTTATCAGATTTTTGCAATGAACTTTCCACAAGCTTTAAATCATCTTCTTTAATTATATTTGATTCACACCAACTTGTAGCTACTAAAGTTGCATATATTGCTGTTTTTTCATATCCATTTTCTTGTGAAATATCTTTATCTGTAAATCTTTTTTCTATAAGTTTTGAAGTATTAGTGTCTATTATCAACTCTTTCCAGTCTCCACTCCTTTGATAATTACTAGGTCTATTAAGTATTGGATATAAAAGCTTTTTTTTAGACCATATAAAAGCAAAAAATCTATCAATAATTGCACGCTTAATAAATTTGCGTTTTAGTTTTACATTCTCTTTATTAAAATACATATCAACTAACTCTTCATAGCCTATCATTGCTTTAATTTCTTGCTTACCATTTTTCATATTTATTTCTATTACAGTGAACTCATCTCCAATGCCTAATAAATTTTGGGCATAAATACTCATTGAAGTATAATCCTTACTTTGATTCAAAGAGTCTCTAAGTGTTTTAAACTTTGGTGTAGAAGATTCTTTCAAACTTATTTTAATCATCGTTTTCATATACTCAAACCAATCATCAGCTAGTGTACTTTTTGCACTATTTAATATGATAAAATCGTCACTTGTATTTACCATTGGCAGTTCATTAAGATATTTTAGACTGTATTGCATCAATTTCCTTTTTATAAAATAGTTTTAAAGCCTCATGAGGTACCAATACATCATCACATAGAATGACATTAAGATTCATGCTTGATGTATCTAAATAGGCTAATTCTAACTCTAACAACCTATCAACTAAAGATTTAGCAACCATATGTATCTCTTTTGTTTGTTCCAACAATGAGCTTTCAATGTTTTCAATTTTATGGACTGGTTTATTTAACTCTTTTAGACTATCTGCTAATATTTTATTATCCATTTTTAGCTTTGCATTTTCTACTCTATATCCATGCAATGATACTTGCATATCACCTATTGATAAGTTTGATTTTGAGCCATATTTTTGATTAGACACCAAAGGCATAGATTTTGCCTGCTCTATAATTGGTCGATAAACTTTACTAGTAGAAATAGCAGGAAGTGTTAATCCTTTTTCGCCATCTTTAGGGTTAGCAATATCGTATGTTACATTCGACACTGACGAAAAAGTTATCTCCCCTCCTAAATCAATAATATGCTTAATAGCTCTTCTAACAAGAGCTTCATTTTTAACTCTTTGTTTCTCTCTATGCCTATTAAGATTATTATTTTTAGCAATTCCCATTTTAGGCAATTTCTCTAGCGTGAATATCTTTAGTAAGTCTTCGCATTATAGCTCTCATTGTCTCACCAGATATATTAAAATAAACCTTTGTAGAATCTAAATTTGAATGCCCCATTGCACTTTGTGTTATTACCATGAGCGAATCATCAGGATGTCTAGCATATATCTCTGCCATTGCGTGACCAAACATGTGCCTTAATGAGTGAAGACCCAAATTATTTAGTTGTGGACCTAAGCTATTTTGTTCTGTTATTTTTCTAAGGCTTGATTTAAATCTGGTTAATGTCTCTCTTGCATGAACTCTAGCACCACTTTTTGTTGTAAATAAAAATGGATGTTTTGGATACCTAACATTTTCAGGCATATATTCTGGTGCATTTGTATATTCTTGTAGTGCCTCAAAAAACATCGGTTTATATTTTTGCTCATTAATCCAATATAATGGCTCTCTAAATAATGGTATTGGATACTTAAATTGTAAATCTGAAGTATTATGCTTATTTGACACAAACATATCTATACTGTATTCCTCTCTAAGCCATTCTCTTCTCTTGTTTCCATAAATATCTACATCATCAGACTTTGGACCAAGTAACCACACATCTTCATTTTCATAATCTATATCATATAAAGTCAAATTTAATGCTTGTCCTATTCTGGCACTACATGCACCACACAATAAATATATCAACCTCTCTCTTGGTTTAGACATTTCTAAAAGTTCATCAAATAAATTCAATGGTAAATATTTTATTCTTTGTTTATTTTTAGATATTTTATATGGTGGCATATATGCTTTATGCTTACCAAATGCTTCTAGTGCTAAATCAGATTTTCTAACTTCCATACTCGACAAGAAGCTTTTAGCACTTCTTTGTTTCTCATAAAGATAATTTATAAATCTATGGTCATATAAAAGGTCCTGCTCTTCTGTAAAGTAGAAATAAGAGTTAATGCCAGCTATCTCCTTATTAATAGTTGATTTTTGCATTGGCTTAGATGAAGAAATTACAATCTCCATAGAATCTACTTTATCAATAATTTCAAATCCATATCTTAGAGATTCTCTATATCTTGCTTGATAACTTGGAAACGACTCTTCATAACCAACAGGACTATATAAACTCCATATCCAAAATCTCTCCATACTTTTCATAAAAGTTCTAATTGAGTTATCTGATAAATCTCTAACTCTCTTTAACCAAATATTCCAATTTTCCGAATCATTTAAAGTCACTAACTCATTATTAAATAATGTACTTATTGAAATTCCATTACCACTTTCTACTAACATAACAACTCCTATTTTTGATATGAAAGTATTCTAACAATCAAATAGGCATACAGTACGAATAATTCACGAATTGTTAAGTGGCTATTTTAATTTCTAACTTAACATTACCTAGAATGTCTAAAAAAGTTTATGTTGTTATTTTAATAAAAATTGATAGTAAGGAATATTGGGGTTTGGTTTGTTAAATTTTGCTTGTAACTTAATTACTTAACTATACCTAGAACACATCTGAGGGTGCAAGGTTTATAGTTATGCGTTTTGGAGGGAAGGAAAATTCATTGGATAAAAGTGCTGATTTTACACGCTCTT
>JAMOSL010000130.1 GCA_027063105.1 Campylobacteraceae bacterium | reverse complement strand
TAGGAGCTAGTTTTTTAAATTTAACCAGTATCGTTGAATCAGGAAGTAAACATCAAGAATACTTAATTATGAGTAGGTTTGAATAGGTTTTATGGAACGGTAAACTACAAATATCAATCCTAGTACAAATAAGAAAATTTTTGGATTTATACCCTCTTTAGGTGCAATGTATTTCAATGATGGTTTTCTTTTCACATCCATTCAACTACTTTAGATACCTCATCAGCTATGAAATATTTAATGTTTGTATCCTCTATTGGTTTATTTGGGATAATTGCTTTTGTGAATCCTTGTGTCTCTATCTCTTTTAATCTTTGAGATAATCCACTAACCTCTCTTACTTCCCCTGTTAAACTAACTTCACCTATAAATATGGTGTTTGTACTTAACTCTCTATCTCTATAACTACTTAGAATTGATGCTATAATTGCTAAATCTGCTGATGGTTCATTTATTTTTATACCACCTGATATATTTATAAATACATCATAAGTTCCTAAGGGTAGGTCTAGTTTTTTCTCAAGTAGTGCCAAAAGCATATTTAGACGACTATTATCAAATCCTGTTGAACTTCTTTTCGGATTTCCATAAGCCTCTGATACCAGAGCTTGAACTTCGATGATAATTGGTCTGCTACCTTCCATTATAACAGTTAATGCAGAACCTGATTGAAGTTTTTCTTTATTAAAGAATTTTCCTGCCATACTTTTTGCATCAAATATACCATCTTTATTCATCTCAAATATTCCAACTTCATTTGTTGAACCGAACCTATTTTTAAATCCTCTTAATAGTCTCAGATCCGAATTAGTATCACCTTCAAAATATAATACAGTATCTACCATGTGTTCTAAAACTCTAGGTCCTGCAATTGAACCATCTTTTGTTATATGACCAATAATAAATATCGGAATATTTTGCATTTTTGCAATACGCATCAATTCAAAGGTTATATTTCTAACTTGTGTAACAGAACCTGCTGCTGATGGTATCTCTTCTGAATACATTGTCTGTATAGAATCAATAACTATAAACTGATAATCTGTTCTTGCTATCTCGGATATTACAGATTGAAGATTAATCTCTGGAAGAAGATATAAGTTATCATGATTTGCATTTAGTCTTTTACCTCTCATTTTTATCTGTCCAGCTGACTCTTCACCTGATACATATAAAACTTTACGACCAAGACTTGCTAAATTACCTGCAATTTTTAAAAGTAATGTAGATTTTCCAATCCCTGGGCTACCACCAATAAGAGTTAGAGAACTAGGAACAATTCCACCACCCAAAACTAAATCAAGCTCTCTACTACCAGAAGTAAATCTAATAATAGTATCTTCTTTAACCTCTGTAATTGGAATAGCTTTTGTTTTATGAGAAACTATATTTTTAGATTTCGTCTCTTTCAAAAATGTAATTTGCTCACTATTTAGTTCTGCTAAAGTATCCCATGCTCCACAACCTGTACATTTACCCATCCATTTTACAGATTGAAATCCACATGCTTGACACTCAAAAAGCGTTTTTTTCTTTGCCATATTAAACTCCTGCTCCTCTCCACATTGAGGTAGTTAATCCTCTATCTACCAACTTTAACTGTTCAATATAAATATCTTGCCACTGCTCTTTTATCTCTTGATATTTAAAATAATTATCTCTATTTGGCTCAACTTTTCTATCCCATTTTACCAAATCTTTAGCCACCTCATCAATATTATTATATAAGCCAACTCCAACACCTGCCACTATTGCACCACCTAAAGCTGTTGCCTCTTTTATAACTGGAATATTTATCTCTTTACCCGTAACATCTGCTAGAATTTGAGACCATAAAGCACCTTTACTTGCTCCACCAGCAAAAGTTAAACTATCACTGTTAATTCCAGAAAAAGATGATACAGATTCTAAGTTTATAGCTGATACTATACAAGCATTCTCTTGTAAACTTCTGAACATACTTGCTTTATTACATTTATTACTATCTAATGATAAATTTATAAACGATGGACTTGCATGATACCATTTACTATATTTCATACTATCAGAGAAGATAGGCATAATTCCATTTGAACCTATAGGAACTTTTCTTGCTAATTCCTCTAAAATCTGATAGGTATCTACACCTCTCTTTGTTGCTTCCAATTTTTCTAAATCACAAAAAGCATCTCTAAACCATCTCATAACTAATCCAGAAAAAAATGTAATTCCTTCTACTTGCGATATATTATTAATAATATGTGGATTAACTCTTAAATTCATATCAAGAGGTGAAGAAGTTGAAGAGTCTATATTTACAATTTGTTGCCAGAAACTACCTCCAAGAATAGCCCCCTGCCCCACTTGAACAACTCCCAATCCAACAGAACCTAACTGAACATCTCCTCCACCCATAATAACCTTACACCCTTTAGGTAAATTTGTATCACTTGATGCTCTCGTTGTAATCTCACCTATAATAGTTGATGGCTCATAAATCTTTGGGAAAATATCATCTTTAATACCTGCTTCTCTAGCCTGTTGAGGTTGCCAATTTCTACTACTTAAACTAAAAATCCCTGTAGTTCCAGCATTAGATGGATCAGAAGCTATAACATTTGATAATTTAGCTAATACCCAATCACTAATCATAGATATTTTGTCCATCTTATCATATATCTCTAGACGATTATTTTTAACCCATAGAAGTCGTGGTAATGCACCTAATGCAAAAGTTTGACCAGAAGCTTTATAAAATCTCTCTTCCATATTTGGAAACTTTTCTTTTAGTTCAACAACTTCTTTAGATGCTCTGGAATCAACATTCGCTACTGCCCAAAGTTCATCGCCATTTTTATCATAAAGAACGATGCCCTCACGCATACTAGATGAAGTAACTCCAACTATATCTTTTGAATCTATCTTAGCACTAAATATAGCCATTCTAATACAAGAAGCTGTTATATCCCAATTTTTCCTAAAATCAAAATTCATAGAACCATCTACACTATCTTCAGCAAGATGATTCCACTCCTCTTGACCAATAGAAACTTGATGACCCATCTCATCAAAAATAACAGCTCTAACACTTCCAGTACCTGCATCAATTGTCATTAGATATTTCATTATATTTTTCCTTTTTAAGTATATAAATTTGCTCTTTAATAAATTTTTTATTTTTAGTATTACTGTTGCTTTTAAATCTTAAATAATCATATTCTTCTATTCTAACTTTTCCATATTTAGACATAATATTTAAAATTTCTTCTTGTGGCATAATTCCTTCATTGTTATAACTTAAAAGGATATTTTTATA
>JAMOSL010000129.1 GCA_027063105.1 Campylobacteraceae bacterium | reverse complement strand
AAATCTCTTAATGCTTTTTCCCTATTACAAAACGATGATTTTTGATTATCATAATTCCTCATACCAGTAACGCCTTTTATTGTAGGATTATCATATTTTGCAATAGTCTCTAATATATGATAATTAGGAGCATATTGGCGTTCATTATATGGTGGGTCAAGATATATAATATCGTATTGATGTCTATTTAATAATTCTAAACTAGAGATATTATAAGAGAAATGTTCTTTATTACTTTCTATTAGTTTAATCGGTTTTAATGTAAATGATTTTAATGCTCGTCTATCCCAATCTTTTTTGAATGCTCCATAAACCCCTAATATATTTGAGAAAAATCCTATTGCTTCTATAAGTGAAGCTAAAAGTATGTAATATTCATCTTCATTTATTAATTTTTTATCTTTCCATTCCTCTATCTTTACTCTTATTGCATCTATTTTTTTTGCATTCTCATCTGTAAAGTACATTCTTGGTTTAGCTAATTCTTGTGTTTGAGATGGAGCATAATTATTATATATAAAACCTTTTTGTGGTTTTAATTGATTTAAGTATTCTATAATAAGGTCATAATTATCTGATATTAATAGTGAAGATTGAATAGTTATTTTATTGATTAACTTTTTAAATTGAGGTTGATTATTATTTACTAAGTATGCTCGTTGAAGTACATAAGAAAAATAAAGTAAATCAGAAGATACAACTTGATACCCATTTCTCTTAAAAAATTTACCTATATTTGAAGTACCTGAAAAAAAATCAAAAAAGATTTCTCCTTCAATATTATTCTCTTTGATAAGCGAATATATCCAATCAACCAACCTCTCTTTATTTCCTATAAATCTCAAACTAGATTCCAATAATCTAAAATATTTTTAAATGATTTATGAAATAGTTTTGGTGCGTTTAGACTAATTAGAATTTTTCCTTCTGTGGTTAAGACAAAACTAATTTTTCCTATAGGTTTTTGGGTATCTTGGCTACCATATAAAATAACTGTTCTTATAATATTATAATCGGGATAATAATTTGATATATATAATTCTTCAAAAGCATCAAATCCTTTTAATTGTATAATTCCTGCTTTAGCATTTTTATACATTTCTCCTTCAATATTAATAACTTCTTTCTCTGCTTTATCCATTAAAACTAAATCAGGAAGAGCAATTATTTGTGATTTATCTCCATCTTTATATGCTTCTCTATCTGTATACTTTCCAATAACTAATTTTTCACCATTAGAAGTTAAAAAATAACTTCTTTCACATCCTGCATGATTATGATAAATAGTAAAACCTTGAGAAAATTCATCTACTACAATATCTAAAAATATAGTTCCTATTTTTTCACCATTATACTCATAATCCCAATAATCATTATGTGGAATAGTATGTGGCACTGTTAGCCCTTGTAGCTTAATACCTATTTTATTTGCAATTTGAATAAATTTATTATTTTTTCCGACACTTTGTTGATTGTGTAAATTATGTTTAGTAATTATAATATCTTTTCTCCAACCCAATTTTCTGAGACACGCTGACATAATAGTTGTCATACCAATACTTGGGTCGCTACCTAGCTTTCCTGACTTTTCTAATTTTGCACTTATTTCAATACTATTAATATTTTTACTTAATCGTACGGTTACACCATTTCGAGTAGGAGGCATAGAGTTTTTTAGTTTTATTAACTCACATATACTTGAAAAAGCATTATACTTTGCATCATCAATACCTTTCTTACCTAATATCTCAACACCCAAAGTTTTAAGCATTTTTGTACCAAAGATATAAGTAAGTGTTGCTTCTTTTTTTTGTTCCACTTGTAAATTATAGAGCATTATCTTAGGCACATCAGGATAAAAAAAATCTACATAGATAAATTTAGAACATCTTTGATATACACCTGTATTTCTACTCTCTTTATCATCTGTTTTAGTCTCTTCAATAATATATAAAGGTGTATCTTCTTTTTTGGGTTCATTGATACTTTCAAAAAGCAAATAATCTACAAAGCTTGATTTCCCACCTATTATTTTAATAAAAATATTTACTATTTTAGGTGTATCTATTCCTATTACTCTATAAGTAAAAGTAAATTGATTATTATTTAAAATAGGAATTATTTGAATAGGCTTAATAAACACGGCTATATTTCTATCTTTAAAATATTTTTGACAAATTATCTCTATAACCTCTTTTTTCGGTCTCTCTTCTGTTAAAATCCATAAATTCATATTTTTCCTTTAGTTAAATAGACTTGCTTGATAATTTTCTTTTTTAGGTGTGGTATAATTAGTTACTAAAATCTCAATACTAGCATTTTTATCTCTTATCTTAGTTTGATAATTTGAATTTCTATAATCTTTATTTAAATAGTGTATTTGATAACTATTTTTGGCTATCCACTCTTTTAGTAATATATTCTCTTTGCCTTTATGTACTAATACATTAGAGAGAGCAAATTTCATATCTTTTTTATTTAATCTATCTAAAATATTTAAAAGTTCTAACTCCTCCTTTTCACTCCAACCCTTAAATCCTCTTTTCCCATCATTATATGAAGCTGTTGTAATAAGATAAGGAGGGTCACAATATAGAAAATCATCTTTTGAAAGTATTGAAAAATCAAAATCCTCAAAACTATTATTTAAAAATTTATAATTTCCACTTTGAAGCTTTAAAATAAAATTAGTTAAATTATTTTTCATACTGCTATTAAAAGAGCTTCTATTTTTTCCAAAAGGGTTATTAAATTGATGAGAGTTATTAAATCGTATTTGATGATTAAAAGAGTAAGCAATTAATACAAATAAATCTAATTCTACTTTTGTTTGATTATAAAATTCGCGAAACTTTTTATATCCCTCTTCATTTGTTTGAGATAATCCAAATTTTTCTATACGATTTTCAATATGTTCAAGTATCTTCTCTAAGTTATTCTCTTTAAAAATCTCAAACATTTGAACCAAATAAGTTAAGTTATCGTTAAATATAATCTTTTTTGCATTCACATTAATACCAACATTACATCCCCCTGCAAATAAATCTATAAAGGTATCTATATCTTTTGGAAATAGTGGTAAAATTTGATTTAATAATTTATATTTACCACCTATGTAATTTAGAGGTGATTTTATATTTTTAACTTCTTTCATTTATTCCCTATTATATTTTTTAAATTATATATAAATGAACTTAAATTTTTTTCATTTAACTCAATAAAGTTACTATCTAATTGAATTTTCAGAATTCTCTGCTATTCTAGCAATAAAATTTTAGAGGAATAATTTATGAAAAGAACATTTAATTTTGGGGCTGGTCCTGCCTGTATACCTACTGAAGTGTTGATTGAGGCTCAAAAAGAGTTATTGGATTTTAGAGGTTCTGGACTATCTATTATGGAGGCTTCGCATCGTTCTAGCCTGTATGAAGATGTTCATAATGAAGCTATATCTTTAATGCGTGAACTATATGAGATACCTGATAATTTTGAAGTTCTATTTCTACAAGGTGGTGCGTCTACTCAATTTACAATGATACCAATGAACTTAGTAAAAAAGGGAAAAATACAATTTGTGAATAGTGGTGCTTGGTCTAAAAAAGCGATAAAAGAAGCAAATATTTTAAATATAAAAACAGAAATTGTAGCATCTTCTGAAGATACGAATTTTGATAGGATTCCAGAGAATATTGAATTTGATGATAATATTGATTATGCACATATAACATCTAATAATACTATTTATGGAACACAATATAAAAAATATCCCAAAAGTAATGCTCCATTAGTTGTTGACGCATCTAGTGATATATTTTCATATAAAATTGATTGGAGCGATATTGGTGTAATATATGCAGGAGCTCAAAAAAATGCTGGTTCTTCGGGTGTTACTATCGTTATTATTAGAAAAGATTTAATAGATGGTGTAAAAGATAGTGTACCTTCAATGCTTAGATATAAAACTCATGCAGAGACAAATTCATTATATAATACTCCTCCAACTTTTGGAATATATATTTTAGGGTTGACTCTTAAATGGATAAAAGGAAAAGGTGGAATAGAAGCTATAGATAAACTTAATCAAGAGAAAGCTAATCTTTTATATAGTGCAATTGATAATAGTGATGGATTTTATGTTGGTCATGCTCAAAAAGATTCTAGATCACCAATGAATGTATCGTTTAATATTAAGGATAAGAATAGTGAACTTGAAGCTAAATTAATTAAAATTACAGAAGATGCTCAAATGGTTGGATTAAAAGGTCACCGTTCAACAGGTGGACTTAGAGCATCTATATATAACGCTGTATCAATAGATGCTGTTAAAGCATTAGTTACTATTATGAATAAATTTAAAGATGAATATAATGAAAAATAGGTTTAATGAGAATGAGGCTAAAGGATTAGATGATTTAGAGATGAGAGTTTATACTTCTAGATTATTAGGAATTGACCAAAATTTAGTTCTACATGGTGGAGGAAATACATCTGTTAAAATAGATGATATTTTATATGTAAAAGGTAGTGGCTGGGATTTGGGTTCGATAGAAAAAGAGGGTTTCTCTCCTGCAAAAATAGATTCACTAATATCTCTGTTGAAACATGATGAACTTAGTGATAGTAATATGGTTAAGTATCAAAGAGAAGCATTAACAGATGATACTGCACCAAATCCATCAGTAGAGGCCATTTTACACGCACTTATACCTTATAAATTTGTTGACCATACTCACGCAGATGCAATTGTAAATATATCAAATACAGTTAATGGTGATAAATTAATCAGAGA
>JAMOSL010000128.1 GCA_027063105.1 Campylobacteraceae bacterium | reverse complement strand
AAAGGATATTATAAAAAACTACTCTAGACCAACAAAAGTTCATAGAGCATCAATTGGATTAAATATATCTTTTGATAATCCCCCAAATAAAGTAAAGCAAGTATTACTTGAAACCGCATTAGATACAAAAAGTATATTAAAAGAACCTGCCCCAAAAGTGGTGGTATTCTCTTATGATGAATTATCTATTCACTATAAAGTATACTATTTTATGGATGATTATGGGAAAATTGCTATTATTGAAAATGATTTTATTAGTAGAATTTGGTATGCAAATAGAAGATATGGTATTACATTTCCTATTCCTATAGAAGAATATCATATAGATAATTCTAAAAATAAAATAGAAAACACCAAAACACCAAATAAAATAAAAGATCAATTATTAGAATTAAAGATTTTTAGTGTACCAGATGAACAACTATCAGAACTAGCAAAAAGGTGTAAAATTGATGAGTTTGGTGTAGGGGAATGTCTATTACATAAAGGGGAGATAACAGGAAATGTTTATGTAATTATAGAAGGTGTTGCTACAGAGCATATTGAAAACCAAAATGGAGAACTTTTACATAAAAAGAGGATTAAAATTGGAGATATGTTTGGTTTGGCATCATTAGTAAGAAAAGAACCTAGTTTAGTTAGTATCTGTGCATTATCTGATATAAAAGTTATCACTATTAGTATAGAAGCGATGAAAGAGCTATTACATCAAAATCCAGAAGTAGCTCAATCATTAGAGAGTATGGTAAATGTTCATGAGGATAAAATTAATAAAAGTCTGTTTGATATATAATTATTATTATATAAAACTAGATTAAATATAATGATATTATTACCTACTTCAATTCTCCCCAACTATTACCTATAGATACTGAACACTCTAATGGTACTTTAAGTTCTATAATATTTTCCATAATATATTTAAATCTTTTCGAGACCATATCTACTTTTTCTGATGGCACTTCAAATATCAGTTCATCATGGATTTGAAGTAGCATATTTACATCTTCTAACTCTTCTTGAATAAATATATCTATTTTTAGCATAGCTAATTTTATTATATCTGCTGATGAACCTTGGAAAAGTGTATTTGTTGACTCTCTTAGAAATGATGCTTTTTGCATTCCATTTGCATTTTCATAATCAAAAATTCTTCTTCTTCCATTTATTGTCTCTATAAAACCTTTTATTTTCATAGAATCTTGAACCTCTTCTAAAAAGTTTTTTACCGTTGGAAATGAATCAAAATAATTCTTTATTATATCTTTTGCCTCTTTTTGAGTAATTGATAGCTCTTCAGAGAGTTTTTTAGCACCCATTCCATATAAAAGCCCAAAATTTATAGATTTAGCAAAACTTCTTTTTGATTTAGCCATATCTTCGCCAAATAATTTTATAGCAGTAGTTAAGTGAATATCTTCTCTATTATTAAAAGAATTCAAGAGAGATTTATCTTCTGAAAAGTGTGCAAGTAATCTTAATTCAATTTGAGAATAATCTATACTAATTAATTTATATCCTTCTTTTGCTACAAAAGCATCTCTAACACCTCTTCCTATTTTAGAACGAACTGGTATATTTTGTAAATTTGGCTCTTTAGAACTCAATCGTCCTGTGGCTGTTCCTGTTTGAATAAATGTCGTATATATTCTACTATCAGAATTATTTTTTGATAACTTTAAAAGTGGTTTTATATATGTTGATAATATCTTTTGATTTTCTCTATATTCTAAGATTTTATTAATAATTTGATGTTCTTCTTTTAGAGTTTTTAAAACAGCTTCATTGGTACTATATCCTGTTTTAGTTTTTTTACTCCCTTTTAATCCTAAAGTTTCAAATAAAATCAGACCTAATTGTTTTGGAGATTTAATATTAAATTCACTATTAGCTAAAGCGTATATCTCTTGAGTTAAGATATTAAGTGTTTCTGTTAATTTAGTTTCTAATAATTCTAATTTGGATTGGTCAATTTTTATTCCGATTCTTTCCATTTTAGCTAAAATATTTATAAATGGGTATTCTAAATCTTGAGCCTCTTTAAGTAAGCTATCTTCTAATCTATTTATCTGTTTAAAATAGACTAAACGAGTTAGTAAAGCATCTTCTGATGCATAGAATGACGCTGAATCAATCTCTACAAAAGAAAAATTCTCATCTTTCTTAACAACTTCTTTAAACGGTTTCATATTATAATCAAAATATTTTTTAGCTAGAGTATCAAGTCCTACCCTATTTGATGGATTAATAAGCCACTCTAAAATCATACTATCACCATAAGGTATGACCTCATCAAAACCATATCTGTTATATAAAAGAGATAAATCAAATTTTAAATTTTGACCAATAACCTTATAAGATAAAATCTTAGATATAGCCTTTAAACTATCTTCTAAACTAACCTGCTCTGGAACTCCTAAATACCTATGACTAATAGGCACATAATATGCTCTATTATCTTCAAAAGAAAAACTAAATCCAACCATATCAACTATTTTTGTATCTAAACCTGTTGTCTCTGTATCAAATGATATAATAGTATTTTTAGGTATATTATTAATTACTTCAAATAATTTCTCTTTTGTATTTAGCGTAATATTTTCAAATTCTAATAAATTATTAGATTGTGCATCTTGTTTATTATTAGACTTTTTAATTGCTTGTTTCATCTCAAATCTAACAAAATCATCTAATAGAGGAGTTAAATAGTTTTTATCTTCAAATATAAAGCTCTCAAAATCAAAATCTTTAAAAACATCATCTCTTAATGTTACAAGTTCTCTTGATAAAAATAGGGACTCTTTATATTCTAAAAGTAATTTTTGGATTCTAGGCGTTCCAGCTTGTGGAAGATTTTTATATATCTCCTCTATTGTTCCAAATTGATTAATAAGTTTAGATGCACCTTTAATTCCTATACCCTTTACACCTTGAATATTATCAGCTGTATCACCAACTATTGCTTGAAAATTTATGAAATCTTCTGGATATACCCCAAACTTTTTAAAACAAGCTTCATTATTAATTTCCTTTTTTTCAACACTATCAACTAGAATTACATCTTTTGATATAAGTTGATATAAATCTTTATCATGAGATAATATTCTTACTTTTATATTTTGTGAATTAGCTATCTTTGCAACTGTAGCAATAATATCATCTGCCTCAAATTCATCTTTAGACAATGAAGCAAATCCCATCTCTCGTATCCAATCTATTGCTATTGGTAACTGTTGAGTCAAATCCATTGGTGGTGTATCACGATGAGCCTTATATGAACTATTCAATTTATGTCTAAATGTATCACCTTTGCTATCTAATGCAAAAACTATATAATCACTTGGATAATCTCGCTTAAGCGTATCTATTAGATTTATAAATCCTGTTAATAATCCTGTTGGAAATCCATCTGAATTTTTAAGAGATGGAAGAGCATAATATGAACGAAAAAAAAATCCAAAAGTATCTATTACTGTAAGTGTTTTCAAAAAAAGCCTTAAAATGGGAAAGTTGGAGGTGTGCTAGAAAACACACCTATAAAATATATTATAATCTTTGTGGCATTTCATCTTTAAATGCAATCTCTTCTGCCTTGGATAATATCTCTAAAGCTCCATCTAAAATCATGCTATTTGCTAAATCAATACCTAAATTACTCGAAGAATCAACAGAAGAAGTTAAGCTCTTTTGAATAATATTAGTTCCATTGGGATAACCCAACATTGCTGTAATTGTTAAATTATCACCATTTATTACTGCATTAACTGCAACTGGTGCAGAACAACCTGCTCCTATTTTTGAAACAAAGTCTCTCTCTAATTTACTACATAAATAACTATCTTTATCATTAAGAGTGACTGCTACTTCTCTAGCTAAATTATTGCTAGAGACAATCTCTATCCCTAAAGATGCTTGACCCATCGGTGGTAGCATAAAATCTAATTTATAAACAAATGGTATATCTTTTAATAAATCTAATCTTTCCAGTCCAATATAAGCTAAAACAATAGCATCGTATTGACCCTCTTCAAGTTTTCTAAGACGAGTATTTACATTTCCTCTTAAATCTTTGATAACTAAATCTGGTCTCTGTTCAAGTAATTGCATTCTTCTTCTCAGACTTGTTGTCCCAACTACTGAACCTTCTGGCAAATCATTTAAAGATGAATATTTATGAGATAATAACACATCACTTTGGTCTGCTCTTTTACTAATGGATATAAGCTCTAATCCATCAGGCATATAAGTTGGAACATCTTTTAAAGAGTGAACAGCTAAATCAGCATTACCTGCTAACATCTCATCTTCTAACTCTTTTGTAAAATGACCTTTACCTCCAACTAAAGCTAGAGGTTTATCTAAAATTTTGTCACCTCTACTAGTAATCTTATTAAGTTCAACTTCTATATCAGAAAAACTATTTTCAATCTTATCTTTAATAAAGTATGCCTGCCAAAGAGCTAAATTACTAGCTCTTGTTGCAATAACTAATTTTCTCATATTCTATACAAACTATGGCATAAAAGATTTATATTTATCACGATTTTTATCCCATTTACCATCAAGATAGATAGTTGGTGTACCTGTTATCATCATATCAACAGCTGAGGCTTCATCTCTAGCAATAACATCTTTTACTTTTTTATCATCAATCTCTGCTTTTGTAACAACAAATCCTGCATGTTTTTTAACAGCTTCTATAACCTTATCTACATTTGTCTCATTTGGTGCAATTTTAAGAGAATATAGTTTTACTATTGCATCTTTATCATCTCTATTATGAGCCACAACCATTATTCTAGTTAGAATCTCTGAAACTGGATGGATTCTTAGAAGAGGCATATGATAATAATATAATGCAAATGTTTTTGGAAATCTTCTAACTGACTTAATTATCTCTGGAACTATCTCTTGACAGAATGGACATTGTGGGTCAGAAAAAACTACAATTTTATGTTTTGCATCTTTATTTCCAAAAAGAAGATGCTCTTTATTGTAGAAACTATCTGGCATAGACGGTTTAAAATCATTTATATAATTGTGACCTGTCTTTTTATTCATCAAAACAGGTGTTACTAAATCACCATTTGAGAATACAGTTTGAGGTACAGAAATCTCTTTCACCGTCTCTTTACCTTTAACTTCTCCCTTTACCTCAATATTCATTTTAGTTAGATAAACTTCCCAACCTTTACCATCTGGTATTTTTTGCTTCTCAATAATTTTAGTGCTAACAACCTCTACTGCTGGGTTTTTAACTATAAATTGTTTAAAAAAATCTGTAAGCTCACTCTCGCTCATTCCTGCATTAAGAATTGCTGTTACTGCAATTGTACTACTCAATAATTTCGACATCAATGACATTATCATCTCCTTTTTTATTATCTTCTTGATTATTAAAATGTTTATTCTCTGGTGTTACTTTAGCCACAAAATGTAAATAGATTGTGTATAAAAGAAGAAATACTCCAAAAGAATCTGTTATAATTCCTGGTATAAGTATAAATATAGAACCAAAGACATAAGCCATACTTGCATTTTTAAACTTATCTAACCCTAGTTTTCCATTTGCTACATTTTCAATGCCCTTACTTATTGTATAATCAGAATTCTTTAAGAGCGTTAGACCTAAAAAGATACTTCCTATAATCCAAAGAACACTATATCCAGCACCTATCTCATCTACTACACTTAACGAGAGATATAATTCTGCAAATATAAATGGTAAAATTATAACTATTAACATAATTCTTTTAACACCTTTATGATATCTTCTACTTCTAAATTTTGTTTCTCTAGATTTCTTCTACAAATTAATTCTACAAATCCATCTGATAAATTTTTTCCTATAACTAAAGCTAAAGGTGTTCCAATAAGTTCAAAATCTTTTATTTTAAATCCAAATCTCTCTTTTCTATCATCAAGCAGAGCATCTATTCCATTATCTTTAAGCGTTTGATAAGTTTTCTCTGCCAATTCTACTTGATTTTGGTCTTTAATATTTGAAATAATAATGGTTATAGCAAATGGTGCTGTCTCTTTTGACCAAATACAACCTTTATCATCATGATGTTGTTCTATTATTCCTGCTAAAAGTCTACTAACTCCAATTCCATAAGTTCCCATAATAAAGTTTTTAGATTTTCCATTCTCATCTAAAAATGTAGCTTTTAATGGTTTAGAATATTGTGTTCCTAATTGAAATATATGACCAGCTTCTATACCTTTTGTATATTTCATTTTGCCAGAACAATGAGGACAACTATCACCCTCTTGAACAGCAATAATATCACTATAATGAGCTTCATATCCTTTAAGGTCTATTCCGACAAGATGATAATTTTCTTCATTTGAACCACAGATTAGACTATTTCCATCTTTTAATTCATTATCAAATACAACTTCTACCTCATCAGGAACAATTGTAGGAGATATATAACCTGCTATAACTCCTACATCTCTTAGCTCATCTTCACTGATATCTACAAGTTCATTAGCATTTACACTGTTACAAGCTTTTACCTCTTGTAGTTCTTCAGTTCCACGCATAGCAAAGATTACAATCTTGCTTTTTCCATCATCAAGTAAAGCTCTTTTTGCTACTGTCTTAATAAGATAATATGGATCAACTCTAAAAAATCTACTTAAATCTGTAATTGTTTTAATATTTGGTGTATGAAATTTTGCATATATTGCTTCTGGTGCTTCTGCTTGAGCTACTCTAGGTTTTTTAATACCTGCTTCTATATTTGCCCCATATTCACAACTATCACAAATAACAATAGTATCTTCTCCACTGTCTGCTATAATCATAAACTCTTTACTACCACTTCCACCAATTGCTCCACTATCAGCCTCTACAACTCTGAATTCTAAGCCTAATCTAGTGAATATCTTTCTATATGTATCTTCCATTTTTGCAAATTCTCTTTGCATATCTTCTATTGAAGAGTGAAAACTGTAACCATCTTTCATTAAAAACTCTCGTCCACGCATAAGTCCAAATCTTGGTCTAATTTCATCACGGAATTTTAAATTAATTTGGTATAAATTAATAGGTAATGATTTATAACTTTTGACTGTCTGTTTTATAAGGTTTACCATCATCTCTTCATGAGTTGGGCCTAAGACAAAATCATTATTTTTTCTATCTTTAAATCTAAGTAACTCTTTACCGTATTTATCAAACCTTCCACTATCTTTCCAGTAACTAGCAGGAGTTACAAACCCTAAGCTAACTTCTTGACAAGATGCTTTATCAAGCTCATCTTTTACAATAGCTCTAACTTTATCTAATACTTTTTTACCTAAAGGTAAATAATTATATAATCCACTCCCAACACCTTGAATAAATCCACCTCTAAGTAGATAAATATGACTTGCTATCGTAGCGTCATTTGGTGTCTCTTTTGTTGTAGGAATTAATAGTTGTGTTACTCTCACGATTTATATCCTTTATGATGGTCTTGTTTATATTGCTTAAAGTTAACATTATCCATATCAATATCAAAAATGCTCTTAAGTGAATCCATACTGTTAACTCCCTCCTTCTCTCGTGAACTTTTACGCATTTTAACTGTTGGCTTATGTAAAAATCTATTAAACATCTGTTCTGCCATCTTTTTCATATTCTCTTCATATTTTTTTGGAACGAAACCTCTAGCAATCGCTCTTTTAAGTTCTATATCAATAGTCTCACTAACCTGTTCTCTCATTCCTTTAATAATTGGCTCAACAGATAATGCCCTTAACCATTTATAAAAATCATCTTTATATTTATCTACTATATCATTTGCTTGTAATGCTTGTTCTTGACGCATAGCATGATTAGAAGAAGATATATTTTGCAAATCATCAATTCTATATATTTTTAATTGTTTAACACTAATATCTCCTATATCTCTAGGAATTGCCATATCAAACCATAATCTTTTTATATCTCTATTCTCAACCATAGATTGTTTAATAATAGGTTCAGATGATGAGGTGGCTGTAAAAAGTAGTCTATATCTATTTAAATACTTATTTAATTTATTAAAGTCATCAACTTTTACATTCTCACCTAACTCCTTTGCTATTGCTTTAACTTTTTCAGTATCTCTACCTAATAAAACAACATCGCAACCAGCACGAAGAAGATGTTTTGATGCTAATATT
>JAMOSL010000127.1 GCA_027063105.1 Campylobacteraceae bacterium | reverse complement strand
CATCAGAAATTCTTGATGGTACATATATGTCTGTATCAGCACTTAACTCTTTTTATGCAAAAACAATTGCAGATGCAAAATCAAATGATGTTTTATGGTCACTACACCTTAAAGCTACTATGATGAAAATCTCTGACCCAATTATGTTTGGTCATGGTTTCCAAGTATTCTTCAAAGATGTATTTGCTAAACATGCTGATACATTCGCAGAGCTTAAAATTCAACCGAATCAAGGTATGTCTGATTTAGAAAAGAAAATTTCTGGTCATGCAAACGAAGCTGAGATTTTAGCTGACTTCAAAGCTGTTCTTGATTCTGACTCTCCAAAACTTGCAATGGTTGATAGTGATAAAGGTACAACAAACTTTAATGCATCAAATGATGTAATTATTGATGCATCTATGCCAGTTGTGGTAAGAGAAGGTGGTAAACAGTGGGATAGAAATGGTGATGCAGTTGAATGTGTAGCTGTTATTCCTGATTCTACTTACGGTATGTTCCATGCTGAAATGGTAGCTGATTGTGTTAAAAATGGTCAATATGATGTATCTACAATGGGTACAATGCAAAATATAGGTCTTATGGCTCAAAAAGCTGAAGAGTATGGTTCTCACCCAACAACATTTGAATTAGCTGAAGCTGGTACAGTAACAGTTACTGCTGAAGATGGTACAATTCTTATGAGTTTTGAGTGTGAAGCTGGTGATATCTGGAGAATGAGTAGAACAAAAGATATTCCAATCAGAGATTGGGTAAGATTGACAGTTGAGAGAGCAAAATTAGAAAATGTTCCTACTATCTTTTGGTTAGATGAAAACAGAGCTCACGATGCCCAAATCAAGCTAAAAGTAGATGCTTACCTTGCAAACTTTGATACAGATGGACTTGATATTCAATTTATGAATGTTACTGATGCAACAAGATTTACAAATGCAAGAGTAAGAGAAGGTAAAGTTACAATTGCTGTAACAGGAAATGTACTAAGAGATCACCTTACAGATATGTACCCAATTTTAGAGCTTGGAACTTCTGCAAAAATGCTTTCAATTGTTCCATTAATTGCTGGTGGTGGATTATATGAAACAGGTGCTGGTGGATCAGCTCCTAAACATGTTGAGCAATTCTTAGCAGAAGGTCACTTAAGATGGGATAGTCTTGGAGAATTCTTGGCACTAGCTGAGTCACTAAGATTTATCGGTCAAAAACATTCAGATGAGAAATTAGCTGCATTAACTGCTGGACTAGATACAGCAAATGAAGGCTACCTAGACAACAACAAAGAGCCTGGCAGAAAAGTGGGTCAGCCAGATAACAAAGCATCTCACTTCTTTGTAGCTCAATACTGGGCAGACGCACTTGCAAAAGGAGCTAACGAAGAACTAGCTACTAAATTTGCACCAGTTGCACAAGCATTAAAAGATAACGAAGCAAAAATTATTGAAGAGTTATTAGCTGTAGAAGGAAACCCACAAGATATAGGTGGATACTTCAATCCAAATGATGAGTTAGCTGAGAAAGCTATGAGACCATCTACAACACTTAATGCTATTATTGATGCTATTTAGTTAGCTCAATAATTTCTTTTTCACTCCTTTTTTGGGGTGAAGATTTCTTTTTCCTATTCCCTTTCACAAATCATACCCTAACCTATAAACTAATATTAGTAATTAAATAGATAGGAGTTTTTAAAATGATTCAGTATATTTTAGGATATAATTATTTTCTAAATTATAAAAGGTTATATATGTCTAAAATTATCCGTTTTTTTGTAGAAAATAGTCGAATGAACTATCTTCTCTTTTTTCTTATATTTTCAATTGGTATTGTATCTTATATCAAAACTCCTAAAGAAATTTTTCCATCATTTGAGCTAGACCAAATTATTGTTAGAGGTGCTTATGTAGGAGCTTCTTTGGATACTATGGATAAAATGGCTGTTAATCCTTTGGAAAATGAGCTAAAGAATCTTGATGAAATAGAAGATATGACTACTGTTATTACATCTGGAAAGTATAGTATTATCTTAGAGTTGAAAACTGGAACAAATAGATATAATGCACTTGATAGAATTAAAGATGCTCTTTCACTTAGTTCTAAAACATTACCATCAGATATGGATGAACCAAGTGTGTCTCTACTTACTATTAAAAAAAATCTTTTAAATATTGCATTTTTATCTGATAAAGTTAGTTTAGATGAACTAAAAGAAAAAGCAAATATATTAAAAGATAAAATTGTAAATATTAAAAATATATCGGATGTTGTTATATATGGAGATTCTGATATATATTTTGATGTTAAAATTGACCCACAGAAAGTTAATGCTTTTGGATTAGATTTTAATCAAGTAGTTTCGGCTATATCAAAATTATCATATATATATCCTATTGGATTGGTTGAAGATACTAAAGGTGGTTTCTTTTATATATCTACTGCAAATAGTAAAAAAGATAATAAGTCATTTGCAAATAGTATGATTAGAGTAGGTCAAAATGATATTTATCTTAAAGATGTTGCTTCAATAGAACGACGACATGAAGATGCTGATACTATATTTATGATTAATAAGAAAAATGCACTTAATATATTGGTAAGACAAGGTAGCGAAGGAAATGCTATTGAGATAGCTAAAAATGTACAAAAAACAATTGAAAATTTTCAAGAAAGAAACAGTAATTTAGAGACATTTGTTTTTGATGATAGTTCTCAAAAGATTTTAGATAGACTTAATATTGTTATCTCTAATATTTTATTGGGGATTATTATAATATTTTTATTAGTAGCAGTTCTTATTAATATGAGAATGGCAATTATTATAGCTATTGGGATACCAACATCATTTGTAATTGGGGCATTTTATATCTATCTATCAGGATATAGTATTAATATGATTTCTCTTATTGGTGTACTTATTGCATTGGGGATAATTGTAGATGATGCGATTGTTGTAAGTGAGAATATTCAACAATATCTTGAAAAAGGTTATGAGATTAAAGAGGCTACAATTAAAGGTGCTTCAGAGATGGCAGAACCAGTTATAATCGCTTCATTAACCACTATCTTTGCTTTTATTCCAGCATTGATGATAAGTGGTACAATGGGAGAGTTTATTAAGCTTATTCCAATAGCTGTAAGTGCATTAGTAATAGCTTCTCTTGTTGAATCATTTATTTTTTTACCAATACATGCTTCTCATACCCTAAAAGCAAATACTAAAACTCTC
Source organism: Campylobacteraceae bacterium (assembly GCA_027063105.1). Classification (GTDB taxonomy): domain Bacteria; phylum Campylobacterota; class Campylobacteria; order Campylobacterales; family Sulfurovaceae; genus SZUA-451. The sequence continues at coordinate 5,032 of JAMOSL010000127.1, read as the reverse complement.
TCATGGGATAGAATAAATAAGATTTACTCTTTTATAATTCATATATTAATTAAATATAAAAAGACTTTTTTAATTCTCTTTGTGATAATTGTACCTCTACTCACAATAATTGGATTTAAAGTTAGTAAGTTTCAAATGTTTCCACGATTTGATTCTAAAACAGTCCATATCTCATTTAAGTCAAATGTAAATAATAGAGTTGAAGATTCTCATAATATACTTAAGATTATTCAAGATGATTTATATAAAGAGAGAGAAAGATTATATATAAAACATATTGGCTCTATCGCAGGATATAGAAGAGATAGTGCATCGAATAGTGAAAACTTCCCCTATGTTGGAGATATTACAGTAGAGCTTCATAAGTTATCTGCTCAAAATTTTGTAGATAGTTATATAACTCCTTATTTAAGTTTTTATTATGACTCGGAAGGAAGAACTAGAGAAAAAAGTTCTTCTAATATATCGAAAGCATTAGAAAATTTTCTAAAAAAACAAGATTATAAAAAGAGATTTAATTTAGTTGATATTTCTGTCGTTCAGAAGAAAGCTGGTCCAGTTAAAAGTGATATAAAAATAGCTATTGCTGGAGATAATAATCAGGATATGAGAGATGCTATTGATACTCTAAGTAAAAAGCTTTCAAAGATTGAGGGAGTAATTAGTATTACTGATAACATTAGATTTGGAGTTGACGAGATAAAATTAGAAATTAATCCTTATGGAGAATCTTTGGGATTAAATGAATCAACTATTGGAAATGCTTTGAGTAATTTTTATCTATCTAAACTTATATCAAACACTTTTGATGATACGGGAATTTTAGAAATTAAGATAGAAAGAACTAATAAAGATGATATTGAGGCTTTAAAAAACTTTGGATTAGTCCTTGATGATAAAAGAGTAGTGGCTTTAAAAGATGTCGTATCATTTAATACTATAAAATCATTTGAAAAATTAACAAAAGATAATGGAGTAAAAAACTTCTATCTATTTGCAAATATAAACCCTAAAATCGTCACAGCAAAAGAGGCATTAACATTTTTAGAAGATGACTTTAAAGAGTTAAGAAAAAGTGGGATTAGCATATCACTCAAAGGAGAACAAGAAAAAAGAGGTGAATTAGTGCAAGATATGATATTAGCATCTGCACTTGCATTTACATTAATAATGCTCTCTATGATGTATTTGTTTAATTCATTTAGAGAAACCTTTATGATGCTCTCTGTTATTCCATTCTCTATTCTAGGAGTTCTTATTGGACATATGATTATGGGATTAAATCTTAGTATGCCTTCATTTATTGGAATATTAGGACTTGCAGGAGTTGTAATTAATGATGGTATTATTATGATGGTAACACTTAAAAAAGCAAATAATATGGAAGAATTTTATAACTATGCATCATCAAGATTGCGTCCTATCCTGCTTACTACAATTACCACTTTAGTTGGACTATCAACAATTATATTTTTCCCAACAGGACAAGCAGTAATATTTCAGCCATTAGCTATAGCATTAGGATTTGGTTTAGCATGGGGAACAGTATTAAACCTTCTGTATCTTCCTGTGTTATTTGTTGTTGTTAATAAAAAGAGCTAAAAGTTTCATAAAGAGCTTTTAGTTACCTCTTTTTTATTTATAATCTCTAGTCTACTTCTTCTTGTATATTAACTATTTTATTTAATCCTGCTCCTATTGTTGCATCTGGAGAGATATATATATGCGTAACCTCTTCATCTTCTCCATTATAAATAGGTTCTAATTTTTCTTCTATTAAACCATTTATACTATTGTTATATTCATTTTCCAAAGATGAAAATTTGACAATATTTTCAAAATGTGTTCCTGTATTATCTACTCTCTCATATTCTTCTGTATAAAAATTTATTGAACTATTGTAACGAAGATAAGTATCAAATTCTGTTTTATAACTTATTAATAAATCATCTCCTAAACCATAAAATACTCTAGCTAATTCTCCACTTCTATGAGATATATCAATAGCTATTAATGCACCCATATTATCACCTGTTAATACAATATTATAACATCCTTTAGTATCAGATATTACACAAGATGGGTATTTATCTGTAACTTTCTTATAAAAATCATATCCATTTTCTAACTCTTCATTAGATAAAGAGTTATCAAAATCATCTCTACTTCTATATACGATAATTATCTCTTTATCTAAATCGTTAATCTCTGGAACTTCTATCGCTACAGCATAAAGATACTTATCACTTATATTATTTTCTGTTTGATATATTTCTGATATATTTCCATCTACTAACAAAATTTCTTCTTGTATATTATTATAAGTTCTATTTTCATCAATATTATATAAATAATCTATAGCATAAGCATAACGCAATATTTTTGTATAATCTAATATATTATTTGAATTAGTAGTAATATCTTGACTCTCTTCTGTATTAAATATTGAATAATCATACTTATCATTACTATTTGATGTAACATATCTTATGTTAGAATATTTATTATTATTAATATTTTCTTTACAATATTCAAGTAAAAGATTATTTACATCACTATATTCAACCTCTTCATCATTAATAGATTTAATTGTAAAATAATTTGTTAAGGTATCCTCAAAATCACTATCTTTCCAATCGCCACCTAAAATTATATCTGTTGATGAGGATATAAATAAATCTCTACTATCAATAAATCCATATTCTTTTTCATCATAAATACCATAACATCTTAGATTAGTTGTAGTAATATTTAATTCCTCTTCTTTTATTTCATCTTCAGGTATGGTTATATTTTCATCGCTAATATTATCATCTGTACTATTACTGTCCATAGTCTCATTATAATCTGGTGGATTATTCATACCACTACTTTCACAACCCATAAATACCAAAACACTAAATAATATAGTGATTATTCTAATTTTTTTCATATTTTAATCTCCTTCTTTCAAATCATCTTTATCTATCATATATATAACATTTATCTTTTTCTTGACCTCTATCTCTTTAGGTTTTTCTTTGATATATATTTCTTTATTATTTATTAAACTTTGAATAGAAATATTTCTTGGTTTTATAACTACCTCTTCTTTTTCTTCTAACTTAGGTTTATCTACTTTAACTTTTATGACTTCTGGTTTTATAACTTTTTTTGGTTTTATTATTCTCTTTATTTCATTTTCTGTTAAAGGATGTACATCTAAATCTTTATTCACTTTTTCTTTTAACTCTTTAGATACATCTAGTTTTGCTGTATGCATATTTTTTACACTTTCTTTTTTCTCTCTATTAAAATATCCTTTTTTAAACATCCATTTGTATATTTCTGCAACTATTGGCCCATTCGTACTTCCTCCATGTCCTCCATGTTCTACAAGTGTAGTAACAATATATCTAGGATTCTTAAATGGGGCATAACTAGTTAGAAGTGCATGTGAACGCTTCCAGTAAGCTAAATCTTGTTCTTTTGTACGGTTATAAACATTTTGAGGAATTGAAACAACTTGTGAAGTTCCCGTTTTTCCAGCTACCGTTATCGGTAAATTCTTAAGATGAGTATATGCTGTTCCACTTGGTTCGTTACAAACATCATACATTCCTAAATGTATCTGTTCCATCAATTCCGAATTTAGGTTAAGAGTAGTTATATTTTGTTCAACAGCTTTTCCATTAATAAATTTTGCAAAATTTGGAGTGACTAAATTTGAAGTTGCTATAAGGTTGGTATATCTAGCTATCTGCATAGGTGTAATATGGTCATATCCTTGTCCGATAGCAGCAATAACTGTCTCTCCCATATACCAAGGCTTTTTAAATCTTTTCATCTTCCAAGCTTTATTTGGAATAACTCCAGAATATTCTCTAGGTAAATCAACACCTGTTTTAACACCTAAACCTAAAGATTTCAGAGATTTGGATAAAAAATCAATACCCATATCTAAACTTTTATTATAGAAAAATACATCACAACTCTGTTGAAGTGCTCTTCTTAATCCAACTGTTCCATGCCCATGTTTTTTCCAACATCTGAATTTATGTCTACTTCTACCTATTCTAATATATCCAACACAATGCTCTGTTTGGTCTATTGTACTTTTACTTGATAAAGAATTCGCAATAGCAACCCCCATCTTAATTGTAGAACCTGGAGGATAAGTTCCATGTATAAATCTATTTGTAAAAGGATGCTCCAAGTCATTTTGAAGTGCTACCCAATTCTTTTTGCTAATTCCTCCAACAAATAGATTGGGATCATAACTAGGAGTACTTACAGCCGATAAAACATCTCCATTAGTTTTCATAACGATAACTGCACCACTCATATCTTTCATCAATTTATATATCATTATTTGTAAATCAATATCAAGATTTAACTCTAAATTTCTATTTTCAAGTGGTTTTACAATTTTTAAATCTTTGATTTTTTCATTTGTAGCTGTAACTTTAGTTATGCTATATCCTAATTCACCTTGAAGAATTTTATTATATTGTCTCTCTAATCCAGATTTACCAATAACCCCAACTTTTGCTACAATAGAATCTTTTTTATTCTCTTTTTTATTAGAACGACCAGTATATCCGACTATATGAGCACCATATTTACCATAAGGATAATATCTAGTGGTTTCTGCTTCTACCTTTATATCATCATATATACTTAATCTTGGGTATGCACTCATCATATCTCTATAACGAATAAAATCTACAACTTTTATAGGTTCATGATTATATGCTGAACTACCTTTTTTATAAATTTTTAACATTATTGTTCTATTTAAATCTGGAAATGTTTTCGTTAATTTATCAACAACTTTATTTAATCTTTTACCATTCTTTTTTAGATGAGGGCGAATAGATATAGAAAAACCCATACGATTCATAGCTAAAAGTCTACCATTTCTATCTAATATCTCACCTCTTACAGGTTTAGTAAATACTTTTCTTTCTATATTTTGTTTCGCTAAGTTTTTATAATATAATTCACCTTTAATGCTTATATGATATAACCTAACTGCCATAGTTATCCATAT
>JAMOSL010000126.1 GCA_027063105.1 Campylobacteraceae bacterium | reverse complement strand
AATAATCTTGATGCCATAATTGTTCCAATCGGTGGAGGTGGATTAATATCAGGAGTTGCAATAGCTGTTAAAGCTATAAATCCAAAATGTAAAGTAATCGGAGTATCTGCAGAAGGAGCTCCTGCTATGGCACTTTCATATAAAGAAAAAAGAGTTATAGACTCAAAAAATGTCAGAACAATAGCAGATGGTATAGCTGTCAGAGACACTTCACCAATTACATTAGAATATATATTAAAATATGTTGATGAGGTTCAAATGGTAGGAGAAGATGAAATAGCAAATGCCATCTTATTCTTATTAGAAAAACAAAAAGTAATAGTGGAAGGTGCTGGTGCTGTGGGAGTAGCACTATTAATGCATAACAAATTAAATCTTCCAAAAGGTAGCCGTATAGGAATAATTTTAAGTGGTGGAAATATAGATGTAACTATGTTATCTTTAATAATAGAAAAAGGGCTTATAAAATCTTCAAGAAAAATGAAATTGATTGTAACACTAATAGATAAAGCTGGTTCACTAATGCACTTTACAGAACTTCTACAAAAAGTAGATGCCAATATAGTACAAATAGGATATGACAGAACTTCAACCGATTTAAAATTTGGTGATGCAAATGTATCAGTAGATTTAGAAACTAAAGGAGTATATCATCAAGAAGAGATAAGAGAAATTTTAAGAGAGAATGGATTTATATTTATAGAAGAGCATTAATAAATATATTAGTCTAGCTTGGCATTAGTTACTCAACACCATGAGTTATAATGGTGTTGACTTCATTTTTAGATAAAAAAACCTATTTCATCACCTTTTACAACTCTAATAAGGTTTGTTGAGCCAACTGTTCCTACTGGATCACCTGCTGTTAGTATGAATTTATCTTCGTGTTTAAATAGACTTCTTTTATGCCCCTCTTTCATAACATCAGCTAACATATTTCCTATAGTATCTTCTTTTACAGAAAATGCTGGAACAATACCCCATACAATAGTTAATGATTGAGCTGCTATTTGATTATGTGTTACTGCATATATACTTCTGCTTGGTCTATATCTTGCTACTTTTTTAGCACTTCCACCAGAAGCTGTCATTGATATAATTCCATTTGTATTCATGCTATCAGATAATCTTACTGCAGATTCATCTATATTATCATCAGCATCATTCATATCAAACTGTGAAAATTTATGGAAAGGATAGTTTTCTTCAGTAGCTTTAATAGTATTTACCATTGTTTCAACTGCTAACACTGGATTATGTCCAACAGCACTCTCTTCTGAAAGCATTACTGCATCTGTTCCATCTAAAACAGCATTTGCAACATCACTGATTTCAGCTCTTGTAGCAGTTTCATGTGTTGTCATAGATAACAACATTTGAGTAGCTGTAATTACTGGTTTATTTTTATTATTTGCTTTATGAATTAACATTTTTTGAGTTGCAGGAACTTTATAATATGGTATTTCTATCCCTAAATCACCTCTTGCAACCATCAGTCCATCACTAGCTTCTAATATTTCATCAATATTCTCAATAGCATCAAATTTCTCTATTTTTGCAAATAGTTGAGTTTTCCCACCATGTTTTGTTACAATTGCTCTAGCAGTTTTAATATCTTTGGCACTTTGAACAAATGATATAGCCATAAAGTCTACATTATTTTTAACTCCCCAAACTATATCTTTAGCATCTTTTGGTGTAATAACATCTATACCTAAACGAGTATTTGGAAAATTAACACCTTTTTTTGATGATAATTTTCCATCATTTTTTACTGTAACAGTAATACCCAAATCTGTTATTTCAATAACTTGAGCTCTAATAATTCCATCACACATATAGATTGCATCTTTCATTGATAATTGGTCTAAAATTCTATTCTCACTAATGCTTACTTGATATTTATTTTCTGATATTTGGCTACCTTCTATCTCTTTTTTAGAGAAAAATATCGTATCATTTTGTTTTAAATAAAAATCATCTTTAAGCATACCAACTCTAATTTTAGGTCCGCTAATATCTTGTAATATACCTGTAATCAAACCAGTATTCTCTATAGCTTCTCTTATTCTACCTAAAACTTTAGAGTGATACTCATGTGTATTATGGCTAAAATTCATACGGAATACATTAACTCCAGCTTTCATTAATTCTGTAATTTGCTCTAATGAGTCTGAAGCTGGTCCTATAGTTGCAACGATTTTGGTTTTTTTCTTCATATAGCGTCCTTAAATAATATATAAAATTATATCTTATATTTGATATATTTATAGAGTATCTACATATAAAGCAGGTTGTTTTATATTACTTTAAGTTTATATCTTTTAGTTTACAGATATATGTTGTGTATAAATCGTAGTTTAATAATGTAAAGATAAAAAATAAAAGTAATTTTATAATAAAACTTGATATTTAAATCTTTTTTATGGTAAACTATTATCTTCTAAAAATTTGGTAATCTATTTTGCCACATGAGGATTGTTCAAATGAGACACTTTTTGACACTTAAAGATTTTACAAAAGATGAAATCTCTGAGATAATAACACTAGCACAAAAAATTAAAGCACAAACGAAAGATAAACATTTCGTTCCATATTTAGAACGACAAACTCTTGGTATGATATTTGAAAAGAGTTCAACTAGAACTAGAGTAAGTTTTGAAACAGGAGTATATCAATTAGGTGGAATAGGTCTATTCTTATCATCTAATGATATTCAACTTGGGCGTGGTGAACCTATGAAAGATACGGCTAGAGTTATATCTCGGATGGTTGATATGGTTATGATAAGGACATTTTCACAAGATAAATTAAATGAATTTGCATCTTTCTCTAAAGTTCCTGTAATTAACGGATTAACAGATGAATATCATCCCGTCCAAGTTATGGCAGATTTTCTAACAATGATTGAATTTGGAAAAGTAGATAATCCAATTTGTACATATATTGGTGATGGAAACAATATGGCTCATTCATGGCTAATGTTTGCATCTATCATGGGTTATGAGTTGAGAATTGCCACCCCAAAAGGTTATGAGTGTAATAGTGATATTGTTGCTGAAGCTATGGCTTTTGCCAAAATTAGTGGGGCTAAAATTATTATTTCTAATAACCCTAAAGAGGCAGTCAAGAATTCAGATGTTATAAATACTGACACTTGGGTATCTATGGGTCAAGAGGAAGAGAAAGAGAAAAGAGTAAAAGACTTTAATGGATATATGGTTGATGAAAATTTAATGAGTTTAGCAAAGAATAATGCTATATTCTTACATTGTCTTCCTGCATATAGAGATTATGAGGTTAGCGAAGAGACTTTCGAGAAACACGCAAATGAGATATTTACTCAAGCAGAAAATCGTTTACATGCTCAAAAAGCTATAATGGTTTGGTTAGATAATCATAGAAAATCTGAGGAGATTAGATGATAGATTTAGAGAAGTTCAGTAAATATTCTAAACCAGGACCTAGATATACTAGTTATCCAACGGCTTTAGAGTTTAGTGAAGAGTTTACTTATGATAGTTATCTCAGTCATTTAGATAGTGGAAAAAATCAAATATCCTTATATATTCATCTTCCATTTTGTAGAAGTGCCTGTTATTTTTGTGGTTGTAATGTTGTCTTTACATCAAAAGAGCAGAGACTCAGTGATTATATTATATATTTAAAAAAAGAGATAGATATATTGGCTAATCATTTAGATACAACTAGAGAAGTTATTCAGTTCCATTTTGGTGGTGGTACTCCAACATTTTATAAAGCTTTTGAATTAGATGAGATAGTTAGTTATGTAAAATCTAAGTTTTCTAATTGGAGCAGTAAAGCAGAAATTAGTTGTGAAATTGATCCAAGGTATTTTAATGAAGAGCAGATGAAGGTTTTTCAGAAGCATGGGTTTAATCGTATAAGTTTTGGAGTCCAAGATTTTGATCCAAAAGTTCAAAAAGAGATACATAGAATTCAATCTTATGAACTAACTAAAGGAGCTGTAGATTTAGCAAGAAACTATGGAATAGATAGCATTAATGTAGATTTAATTTACGGACTTCCATATCAAACTTTTGAAAGTTTTAAAAAGACTTTAGAGTTAGCTTTTTCTCTCAATCCAGATAGATTAGCAGTTTTTAATTATGCTCATGTTCCATGGCTGAAAAAGACTATGAGAAAGTTTGATGAGACTACTTTACCAACTCCTGATGTCAAATTACAAATATTTAGCTATACAATAGATTTTTTTGAAAAGAATGGGTATAAGATGGTTGGTATGGATCATTTTGCTAAACCTGAAGATGAACTCTTTACAGCAATAGAGAAGGGTGAACTTCATAGAAATTTTCAAGGTTATACAACAAAAGGTGGTGCAAATTTAGTTGGTATAGGATTAACAAGTATCGGTGAGGGTGTTGGATATTATGCTCAAAATACGAAAGATATGACTCTATATGAAAAAGCACTAGATGAGGGTAAACTTCCATTTGAAAGAGGAATAGACCTGACCGATGATGATATGTTAAGACAATCAGTTATTATGGAACTTATGGCAAACTTTTCTATTGATATAAGAAGAGTTGAAAAAGAGCATAATATAATATTTTCAGATTATTTTGCAGATGCACTTGATGCACTTCAAGAGTTTGTAGATGGTGACTTAGTAACTATTACAAAAGATAAAATATCTGTATCTCTAACAGGTACACTATTAATCAGAAATATAGCAATGCCATTTGACGCATATATGAATAAATATGGTGGAAATAAAAAAAGTTTCTCTAAAACAGTTTAGATTTTTTAAATTAAAAATAGCAAAATATTTAGAACTAAGTAATTCTGCTATTTCTAAAGTTGTTTTAGAGTGTTATAAAAGTAGAAATTCAATACACGGTACTTAAGTCTGAATAACTTATAAAAATAAAAATCTTGTGCGTACAGTTGTTTTTTTCCAAGGATTTGTTAGACAATTGCCAACTAATGATAGCTTCTAATTTCACTATCAAAGTTTGGGAATGTATAGATTCCATTTATTTGGAGCCAAAATCCATCTTGATATTCTCTTCCTAATCCAACTCTTAAAAAAACAGTTTTTTGTTTTCTTATAAAATTATTTATAATATTTGGAAAATCTGGATCATGAAAATGTTCCATTGCATAATTATAAAATCCTAAATCTGTTATTGATAAATATGAAAATCTTTTTCCATCATTATCAAGTAAATTTAATCTAATTTTTCCTTCTTTAAATCCATCTTTTACAATTTCAATATTACTTGTATCAATTTTAATTGTAATAATTGATTTTGAAGGAGAAAATTCTTTTGGAATAACTTTTCCTTTTTCAGGAAAGCTATAATCAAAACCTTCACTAATATTATTGACTATGTCATTTTCAAGTAATTCTTCAAACTCTTCAGAATTACAAACTTTAACTTTAGTTAATTTTTCATAATTACAATCTTCAACATGAGGTTTATCTAAATTTGATATTTTTTTAAAATCTCCAGTAATAACATTACCTGGTAAAATGTCAAATTCTTGACATTTAGATAATTTAATATATGGTAAAGGTCTTATACATTCACCTGTTGTTGGGTTTATTCCTGCAATACATACAATTTCTGGATTACTAAATCTTGTTAAATCTGTAATTATTATCTCCATTTATTCTTTCCTCATAAGTGTTTTATGGTTATATCATCTAAATATTTTGCTAGATATTCCGATAGTAATCTTCTATGACATTGTTCTGCTGTAGGTTCACTACATAACAAAACAACATTATCTAATTCTTTACATGATATATCTTTTAAAATATTTCTATCAATTAAAAGTTGATTATAAATTTTTATATATTCTTTCCAACTGATAGACTTATCTCTATAACCATTTAATAATTCTTTTGATGGTGCTAATTCTGGTTTATATTCATATTCAATATTATGTAATTTAAGAAAATATGGTAAATGCTTTATATTTGCGAAACCTGCAAGTTGTGATTTATTATTTAATCTAATATCTATTAATTTTTTAACATTATTTTCTACTAACAAATTAAAAAATTGCTCAGCACTTTTTTGAGAAAAGCCAATTGTAAATATATTCATTAGTCATCACCTTCTTTTGTTATTGAGTTATATGCTATATCTTGATTTCTTAATTCATAAACTTGTTCTATCGGCATTTTATAATTTTCTAAACCAAGGTAGTCTATTCGTTTATCATATTTTTTTAATAATTGTTGTTCGAGTTGTTTTTGAGATACAATCTTATTGGGATAAATATGCTGAATATTTATATCTTTTTTTGATAAAAATTCTGAAATAAGTCCAAATCTATGACAATCAAAAGCTTCTTTCTCTGAACACATTAAAGATATATTATATCCCTTAATAATTCCTTTTTCCAATCTAGTTATACCATCTTGAAAAGATTTAATTTCTTGAACTTTTTTAAAATCTACCTTACCATTATCAAATAATAAATTTTTATCTTCATATCTTGCTCCCAATAAATCACCCATAAAAATATAACATATTTTCTTTTCTTTTAAATATTGTTTTATACTATCTTTATTGTATTGAGATGCAAATTTACTATATGGTGTACTTCTTACATCAACAATTGTATTGATATTATTATTTTGTAATAATTTAATAAAATCATCAACTTCATATATTGAATGACCTATTGTATGAATTGTATTCACAAAATACTCCAGTTAAATTTATTGTATTATATCTTTTTGTTTCTAAAATAATTATTTATATTTTCTAGTTGATAGCTTTGTTGTTGATTAGCATTTGCATTTCTACTTTGTTGATATGCTGAATCCTCTGCTGCTTGTGCTTGTCTTCTTTGATATTTTGAATTTTGAACTTATAATATAAACCATCTATACCATTACGTCCAATCTCTCCTTCTATCTGTGTCCAACCACTTTGAGTATAAATTGGAGAAAAAACAAACCAAACCTATACAAAATTATAATGTTAGGCTTTGCTTTTGAAGAAGTAATTGATAAATCAAAGAAAACTTATGAGGCATTAGAAGAGTTAAAAGAAAAAATAAATGACTGAATAGTTTGATTTGATGAGGAAAAGTATTTACCTTACAACTTACAACTTACAACTTACAACTTCAACTTAAGTGCTGTGTATTGAATTTCCATTTTTTATGAAAAAGCTAAGACCTTAGAAGAGTATTTTAATAAATCTAAAACAAAACAACAACAGAATGATGCCATAATCAATTCCCTTGAAGATTTGTATACACAGACAGAAATAGCGAAATATTTAGAACTAAGTAATTCTGCTATTTCTAAAATTGGTTTAGAAAGTTACAAAAGTAGAAATTCAATACACGGTACTTAAGTCTCAGTTTCTAAGTTTAATAACACTCAATTCAAGTCATTCAATACACTTCATAAAGTAGGTATTTTAAATACACCATTATACAAGTGTATTAAATACCTTATATGGAGGTAGATAATGTTATAATAAAAGTATCTTACAATTAAAGGTTAATTAATGAAAACAGACCAATTAATGCAGATAGCTTTTCCGAAGGGAATAATAGATATTTTTCATAACAGTCAGATGGGTAGTCTAAAAGATGTCTTCAAATTAGGAAATAAATATTTGGTTGAAAATGATGAAGAAGTGATACGGCTAGATAACTTTTTGAAAAGACCCTCTACAAAAAAATATATAAACAATATGATAAAAAAATATGGGTATGAAAGAAAACATATTATTAACGCTGTGGGGAGAGGTAGAGGAGCTGTAACTTATGCGAATATACAATTTATTATCTATTGTGCCACCGAAATAAATGATTTTTTCAGAATGGATGTTATTGATACTTTTATAAATGAAAAGATACTTACTAAGCGTGATGATGGTGGAGATGACTTTAAAGAATTAAACTTTCATTTAGATAATCTTATAGATAGGAAAGATAAAAATAATAAAGGTATTTTTATTCAAATAGCCATGAAGCTTAGAAGTAAAATATTTAATCCTATACAAATCAAAGAGTGTAAAGAGAGTAATATGAATATTTGGAATAGCAAACATGCTAATAGTGTCATATTAATGAAACGAGAAAACTATGAAAAAACACTTATTACACTTATTCGAATGGGGTTTGTAAAATCTTATGAAGATGTTAAAAATGCGATCGAAAAACTTTAACCTAGGTTTGACATCAACTTAAATACCGTGTGATTAATAACTACTTTTCACAGTTAAACTTAATAACAATATAAGCAATAATCTACTATAATTCTAAAATGTTAGTATCAACATGGAAACTTGCCAAGATTGAGGGAGTGACACCTCAAACTATTAGAAGGTGGTAAAAGAGGGTAAATATAAAGATGTCACAACAACAAGTGGTGGGCATATTCGTGTCAGAATAAAAACAAAAGAGAGGAGATTTATATATGTCAGAGTTAGTTCAGCAAAGCAAAAAACAAGTCTTGAAAACCAAATTAGATTACTTGAAGAAAAATATAAA
>JAMOSL010000125.1 GCA_027063105.1 Campylobacteraceae bacterium | reverse complement strand
ACCAGTTAAGTCATCACACATAAACTCTTCATTAGATTCAATCTCATCTTGATGGGCCATAACCTTATCTTCAAGTCTTTGAATAAGTTTTCTACAAGTTTCAATCTCTTCTGTAGGGAAACCATTTTTATCATGGTGAAGACCTGTAAAGTGATATCTATAACCTTCAAACATTGGGTTAAGAACAGCAGGAGCAGTTGCATCACATTGATATGGAAAATACTCTTCAGCAGGACCATCAAATTTCTTTCTAGGAACAATTCCAGCTTTTACATCTTCTTGAGTTGGTAAATCTGCTTTTCCATGCATGTGACCTATTGTCTCATCAAGTAAAACAATTACAGGTTGCATAAATCTATCAGCTAGGTTAAATGCTCTAACTGTTTCTGTATAACACTCAGCTAGGTTACCAGCACATAAAGTAATTGAACGATAATCACCATGTGAAGGATTTGAAGCTTGTTTAATATCACCTTGTGATACACGAGTTGGAAGACCAGTTGATGGACCACCTCTCATAACATTTACACAAACCAAAGGTACTTCAGCCATTTGAGCGAGACCTAAGTTTTCTGCTTTAAGACTCATTCCAGGTCCTGATGTTCCTGTCATTGTTCTACTACCAGCCATACCTGCACCAATAACAGCACAAATCGCACCAATCTCATCTTCCATCTGAATACATGTTCCACCAATTTTTGGTAACAGGTCAGAGATAACATGCATTATTTCACTAGATGGTGTTAATGGATAACCTCCAAAAAATGTACATCCAGCATCAACACCAGCCATAGCTGACAATTCGTTACCAGTTGAAATTACTTCTCTAGTTGCCATTAATTACTCCCTTTATAATCTACAGGTAATCTAAACCCATTATTTGCAATTGCCTCTTGTCTTGCTTTTGAACTATCAGTCAATTTAGCAAATTTAAACTCTTTCTTATCTGCTACAAAAATAGCAAAATCTGGACAGGTAAGCTCACACTCATTACAACCTATGCAATCCTCTGGAGCAATAACAGCTATCATTGCACCCAAAGTTGAAGTTGCTTCTTGCTTCATTGATAATACACCTGCTGGACAAGCATCTACACAAATATCACATGCTTTACATCTATCTGTATCAACCCATACAGCTGTATTCTCAGGAGCGTTCATAATACTAGACATCAATTTCCCCTTTTTTTGTTAGTTTAAATTATAGTGATTAAAGTCATTATTCACTTAGAATGAGAATATCTTAGTTTACATAATGAGTATATGAATAATCTATTATTTAGTGAACTGATAATTTAAGTTGTTACTATTTGAAGCAATTAAAAGCTTTATATTTATTATTAATTATATTATAATAACTTCTTTTTCAAGTTTTGAACTCTTCTATTTGATTCTTTTATAGTTTTTAATTTTATTTTATTAGACTTTAATAATTGTTTCATTGTATCTATTAGTGTTTTTGTTTTAATAATATATCTAGGGTCTAATTGATTACCAAAGAGTAAAATATCATCTCCTGCATTAATTGATAATCGAATTGTCTCTTTCAATTTATATCTATGAGTTATTGCACCCATCTGCAAATCATCAGTTATTACAACTCCTTTAAAGCCTAACTCTTTTCTTAATAGATTAGTGATAATATTCTTTGAAAGAGTAGCAGGATATAAATTATCATATCTTTTGTTCATAATATGAGCTATCATAATAGTATCTACTTTTTTTGTTTTAATTAATAATTTATAAGGCTCTAATTCCTCTTTTTTCCACTGTTTAGTTACATCAACAAAACCCTTATGAGTATCTCCTGTTGAAGAACCATGACCAGGAAAATGCTTTAGTGAAGTTAATATATCATATTTATGCATACTTTTTAAAAATATAGATGAATAATGTGCTACCTCTCTAGGATTTGATCCAAATGAACGCCCTAATTTGTATATCACATGATTCTTTTTATTTATAGATAAATCAACAACTGGTGCAAGATTATAATTAATACCAACACTTTTTAACTCTTGTGCCATACTATTATATATACTCTCTATATCTTTATCATTTTTAATTGAAATATCCGAAGCTTTTGGAAAATTTCCTTTAAATCCATATTTTCGTTTAAGTCTTTGAACTAATCCACCCTCTTGATCAACTGCTATAAGTAACTTTTTATCATGACTACAGTTTTGTAAATCAGATGTCAATTTTTTAACTTGTGATTTAGTAGATATATTTTTTGGTTTCTTTCGATTTGTAGGATTATAGTCAAATAGAATAACTCCTGCTAAATTATACTTTTTAATATCTTTACAAATTTGACTTTGAGGAGAAATGGTTGTTCCATAAAAACCTACCATTAACATATTTCCTAATGACTTATCTATAGAAGAATAATTAGAGGAGAATAATAGACCAGATAGAGAGAATATAAATATAAATATTTTAAACATTTTACCTACTTTTTATCTATTATACATAATCTAACCTAAATATAATTTGTGTATAATTAATTCAAACTCAAAAAAAGGTCAAATAGATGAAAAAAATTGCTCTATTAGTTATTATCACTTCATTTTTTACTATATTAAATGCAAGTGATGATAAAATGTCAGTATCAACAGTTGATGGTAAAAAAATTAACATCATAGGCACAGAAGAGGGATTAAAATTTCCTGAATATAGTGGTAAAGTTATCTTCTTAGAGTTTTTTGGTCATAAATGTCCTCCATGCCTAAAATCTATACCTCATTACAAAAAACTTCAAAATAAATATCAAGATAAACTAGCAATTATTGCTGTAGAAGTTCAAGGATTAGATAATAGTGGATTAAAATCTTTTGTTACAAAAAAAGGTATTAATTATGATGTAATAGCTCAAGAGAAAGCTGGTGATTTAGTTCGTTACATAGCAACACGAGCAGAATGGCAAGGTGCTATACCATTTTTGGTTGTTCTTGATCCAAAAGGTAATGTCCAATTGGTACAAGCTGGAATGTTACCAGAATCAGCTTTAGAAAATTTAATTAATAAACTAAAAATTTAAATATTAGTTCTCTCATTTTTATACTCTTTTGCATAAAGATGAGAGTCTATTGTTGGATTTTGATTTAAAAACTCTCCAAACATAATTAAGGCTATACCTTTTATATCTTTAACCTGTACTTCTATATTCTCTAGTGTTCCCCTATATATAGCTTCATCTTTCCATGATGCTTTTTCAACAACCCAACAAGGAGTTTCTATTGGATAATCCATATCTAAAGCTGTCTCTTTTAATTTTTTAATTAATCTAATTGACAAATAAAATGCAAATGAGCTATTTCTATTTGAGAGTAGTTGCCTTAGACTCTCTGGATTTGCTGTTCTTCCTTCTATTCTGCTTATTATTAAAGTTTGAGATACTCCAGTTATTGTATACTCTATACCTGCTGATGCTGCTCCTGCAAAAGCTGCTGTAACTCCTGCTATAACCTGATATTCTATATTATTTTTATCTAAAAAGTCTATCTGTTTAGCAATAGTTGAATATATTGAGGGGTCTCCAGTATGAAGTCTTACAAATTTTTTATGATTATATAATTTTATGAATTCAAAAATATCATTATAATCCATATCAGCAGAATTCTCAATTAGACAATCTTCTCTGCACCAATCCAAAACCTCTTTTGGAATCAATGAACCTGTATATAAGACGACATCGGCTTCTTGTAAAGCTCTTTGACCTTTAATCGTAATTAGTTCTGGATCTCCAGACCCTGCCCCAACAAATTTTATCATCTAAAACTCTTTAAAATATTTTTATCACTATTTGTTATAGATTTTAGACCTTCAGAAGCAGATATATCTGTAAATGACTTTGAATTTAAAAATATAGATATAACTTCATTTTTTGTTATATGATTATTATCAAGTGCAGTTGTCCAATAATTAAAACCTTCTATATCTGCATCTCTTCTCAATAAAGCACTATATAATATATTTATAAACTCACCATTATTAAGTTCTCTATTCTTATATTCCTCTCCACTAAAAAATCTTATTGCCATAGATGCTAAACTACTTTTTTCTAAATAATTTGACCATGCATTAAACCCATCTATATCTGCATCTCTACCCAATATAAAATTATAAAATCGCTGAGGTGCAGATTTTGTGTCTTTTGGAACTAATGATATATTTACAATAGTTTTATACCATAAATTTGCCATTTTTCTATAACCTGTATTATTTGGATGAGCCGAATCTTGAAAGTCTTCTGGATAATTGATTCCTGCATCATGTTCCATATCAATTATGACAATTTTATCACCATTAGCAATTCTTTTTTTTGCCATATTTTCTACATTAGCATTGAATGCTCTAACCCATCTTTCATTCTTCTTTCTATTAATAATTAGTGCTAAAATAACTGTTACACTATTACCACTAACTTCTTCATAAATATCAATCTCATCTAAAATACTCTCTATTCCTCTTGGAGATTCTCGCCAATCATTTGAACCTGCATGAAGTAAAACTATATTTGGTTTTGATTTTTGCATCCAAGCATAAGTATAATCAGCTAAACTATAACTTGTCCAACCTGAATGACCTTCATTGTTAGCATCAAAAGTAGGAGATATTCCTTGTCCAGCTAGTTTTGAACCAACAAAATCTGCATTATAATTTACATTTCTAAGATTATACCAAAGGTAATTTCTATATCCACTTCTTTTACTAGCTGATCTAGGATTATCTAAATCAGCATAAGTATTATCATAAGTTATTGAATCACCCAAAGGCATAATTCTCACAGAACCTGAATAAATAAAATCCAAACATATTATAAATATAAGTATAATTCTTTTCATTTCTTACCTTTACTTTAATAAATCTCTTTCTCATGGTTAATTAGATAGATTTTAACACCTTCTGCTATACCTCTTGCTATCTTATCTTGGTATGATGACATAAATAATCTTTGTCTCTCTCTTGGATGTGTAATATATCCAACTTCAACTAGAACTGATGGCATTTGAGCTCCAACCAATACCCAAAATGGAGCTGGTTTAACTCCACCATTATTTACTCCTTTATATCCTCTCTTTAGATTACTTATAACTCTTTTTTGTATATCTATAGCTAATTTATGAGATTGAACTAATTTAGGACCAGATAATACAGAATTTAATATTACATTATTACTTAATCTATCATTTTTATTTAAAACAACACTATTCTCTTTCGCTGCTACCCTTGATGCTCTTGCACTTCTTGTTGTCTGTAAAAAATATGTCTCCACACCATGTACTATATTTCTTCGACTTTTTTTGCCAACTGCATTGGCATGAATTGACACAAAAATATCAGCTTTATTTCTATTTGCAAATTTTGTTCTATTCTTTAACTTTA
Organism: Campylobacteraceae bacterium; assembly: GCA_027063105.1. Lineage (GTDB taxonomy): Bacteria > Campylobacterota > Campylobacteria > Campylobacterales > Sulfurovaceae > SZUA-451. The sequence goes on along the minus strand of JAMOSL010000125.1, from coordinate 3,198 downwards.
TGAACCTATCGTCATTTCTTGTCATCTTAACGATAAAGCCTTTAGCTTTTAAATATTTTGAAACTCTTTTTGCAATTTGTAGAACAACTGTTTTTTCGTAATAATGTTTACCAGCAACAGCTCCACTATCTTTACCCCCATGCCCTGCATCTACTACAATGGTATATTTTTTTGTAGTACTTCCTGATGAACTAGATGTAAATATATTTGGCATAAATGGTTTTTCATCTTGATAATCACCTTTTGTATTATCAATAGGTATTGCACAATTCTCACCCTCTATAACAGTAGCTATTGTAACACCATTTGACTTTTTTGGAAGAGTAATATGGTAAAATGAACGAGATGACATAGGTTGATAATTTTTACAATTATACTTTTTATAACTCTCTATTACTACTCTAACTATATTTTTTTTATATTGAGATATACGAAAAGATTTTACTCCTTTTGAAGATAAATTAGAAGCTACTTTTTTATCTGATAAGCGAGTGTTTTTTATATCTATTACAACTCTAGGAGGATTATGAAGAACCATCTTTTTTACATCTTTAATATTTAACCATCTACTAAATATAAGATGAAGCTCCTTATTTCTAACTTCTACTTTTTTAAGAATATTTGCATCAGAAAAGAGTGCATTCGTTGTTAAACTCCAAAAAAGTATAAGCCAAATTAACCTCAAAGATTATCCTTCACCATTCATCAATTTATCCATTAACTCTTTAACTGTTATAATATTATTTAATCTATAACCATTTGAACCAGTAAAGAATAGTCCTGATTCTGTTAATCCATCATAAGCATCACTTAATCTATCAGCAATACAATATCCAACCTCTTTAGCCTCGACTCCACGATTACAAGGAGCTACACAATTTGATACACAAGATATTTTAGGTGCTGTATTCTCCTCTATCAAAGTATGTAAATTTGTTTTTACTCCTCTTGCAGGATACCCAACAGGAGATTTTAAAAGTTTAATGTCTTCCTCTTTAGCATCAATGATTACTTGTTTAAAATTATCATGAGCATCGCATTCAACTGTTCCAATAAATCTAGTTCCCATTTGAACAGCTGTTGCTCCAAGTTCTAACATTTTTACAATATCAGTCTTATCCCAAATACCACCAGCAGCTATTACAGGTATATTGCCCCAATTTTTTACTTCCTCAACAACAGGTGGTAAGATAATTTCTAATTGATTCTTAGGTAAAAAACAATCATCATATTTAAATCCTTGATGTCCACCACTTAAAGGTCCTTCAACAATTACAGCATCAGGTAATCTATTATGAGTCTTTTTCCATCTTCTACATAAAATTCTTAAAGCTTTTGCTGTTGAAACAATAGGAATTAATGCTACATCAGGGTAATCTTTTGTAGCTTCAGGCATTGTTAATGGTAGTCCAGCACCTGTAATAATCATATCAGCACCTGCTTCACAAGCATCTTTTACAATACGATTATAATCTACCGAAGCATATAATGCATTACAAGCTAAAGGAGCATCTTCACAAATTTCTCTTGCTTTTTTAAATATTGCAGTTAATCCATCTTTGGAATAAAAATTTTCTGCTTCTGATGGTCGCATATCTTTTTTTACTTTATGAGCATACTCTCTTTTATTGTAAACACCTGTACCAACAGAACTGATAACACCTAATCCACCCTCCTTACTAACTGTTCCTGCTAATTGGTCCCAAGAGATACCAACACCCATACCACCTTGGATAATAGGTTTAGAGATTGTGTGTTTACCAATTTTAAAAGATTTTAATAGCATTATATAATCCTCACTTGTGCAAATTTTCTTTTTCCAACTTGAAGAGTATAATCACCTTTAGATAATTGCATCTTCTCATCACTAATTTTCTCTTGATTAACTCTAACAGCACCTTGTTTAATATCTCTTCTTGCTTGAGATGAAGAAGGTTCTATAGATGCATCAACTAAAGCTTTACAAATCCAAATATTATCTTCCATTTCATAAGATTTTATATCAGTAGGTATTTGATTCTGTTTAAATACACTATCAAATGCCTCTTTTGCCCCTTTTGCTAACTCTTTATCATAGAATCTCTCTGTAATCTCAAGAGCTAAATTTTCTTTAACTACTTTTGGATGAAGATTGCCATTGATGACATCATCTTTTAAATTTGCTATATCCTCTAATGATAAAGAACTTAGGAGTTCATAATATCTCCACATTAATTCATCTGATACAGATAATATCTTTGCATAAATATCTTTTGGCTCTTCCGTAATTCCAATATAATTATTTAATGATTTACTCATTTTCTGAACACCATCTAAACCCTCTAAAATAGGCATTGTTAAGACTGCTTGTTCTTTTCCAACATCATAACTTCGTTGAAGATGTCTTCCCATTAATAAATTAAACTTTTGGTCTGTTCCACCTATCTCTATATCACTTTTAAGAGCTACACTATCATAACCTTGAAGAAGTGGGTATAAAAATTCTGAGATAGCTATACTTTGATTAGATTTATATCTCTTTTCAAAATCATCTCTCTCTAACATTCTAGCTACACTATATGTCATAGTTAAAGAAATTAAACCTTCTGCTCCTAAATCATTTAACCAAGTTGAATTAAAAACAACTTCTGTCTTTGACTTATCTAAAACTTTAAAAACCTGCTCTTGATATGTTTTTGCATTTTCCATTATAGTATCGTTATCTAAAATTTTTCTAGTTTCACTTTTCCCTGTTGGGTCTCCAATAGTTGCAGTAAAATCACCTATAAGAAGTTGAATAGTTGCACCATATTTTTGAAAAGTTGCCAATTTTTGAAGTAAAACAGTATGACCTAAATGCAAATCAGCACCTGTTGGGTCAAATCCAGCTTTTACTGTATATCCTTTTCCTTCTTCTAAGTATTGTTTAACTAACTTTTCTATTCGTTCTTTATCAATTATTTCAGCTGTTCCTCTACCAATTTCTTCTATAGCTTCTTTTAATACCATACTTTAACCCTTTTTATTTATTATAAGCATCATCAAGGCTAATGATGTCTATAAGTTTAAATTTCTGTGCTATTTTATCTTTTAATAAACTTTTTTTAGACTCTGAACTCTCTGCTTCTATTTGACAATATTCGGCACTATCACTACTTTTTATACCTAACTCAATACTTGTAACATTTAAATTTAAAGCAGATAGTTTATTTAACAAAT
>JAMOSL010000124.1 GCA_027063105.1 Campylobacteraceae bacterium | reverse complement strand
AGATATGCCAGAGATACCGTTAATTTTAGAAATAAATCCAGATCATGATATGATTAAAAAATTGGATGTTTTGGATAATGAGAAATTGTTTAGCGATGTTTCTTGGATACTTCTTGATAGTGCAAAATTATCAGAAGGTTTAGAACCAAAAGATAAATCAGCATTTGCTACAAGAGTTGCAAACGTAGCTACACAAGCACTTTAATAAAAAGTGCTTTATTAAAAGTCGGAATGGAAACATTCCGATAAATATATTACTTTTTGAGTGGAGTAACATACATATTTATATATCTACCCTCTTGATGAGCTCTTTTTTCTAAATTACCAACATCTTCTAGCATTGGCCATACACGCTCAAGTACATCAATACCTAATTCTGGATTAGCCATCTCTCTACCTCTTAAGAATACTCTTAATTTAACATGTTTCCCTTTTTCTAGAAATTCTCTGGCATGTTTTACTTTATAGTTAATGTCATTTTCAGCGATTTTACAAGAGAATTTAACCTCTTTAACCTCAATTTTCTTTTGGTTCTTTTTTGCTTCTTTTTTCTTTTTTTCTATTTCATACTTATGTTTACCATAATCCATAACTTTAGCAACAGGGGGCTTTGCATCAGGAGATACTAGGACTAAGTCTAGACCTTTATCTTCAGCTATCTGTAACGCATCTGCTCTTGATATGATTCCAAACTGTTCTCCATCATCGCCGAGTACTCTCAGCTCCGTTGCTCTAATGCTATCATTCATAATAGTATCGTCTTTTTTCGTTCGGCCGCCTCTGTTGTTTTGTTGTCTGCTCAAATTTTTCCTTCTTTTAGTTGTTGTATCAATTTTACCATAAGTTCATCTTGTGTTAGATTATATTGTTCTTTAGCTCTTCTATCTCTAATTGCAATGGCACGGTTTTTCACCTCTTCATCACCAATAATAGCAACAAAAGGAACTCTCTGTTTCTCTGCCAATCTAATTCTTTTGTTTAGACTATCATTTTTACTATATATTTCACTATCTATGCCTTCTTCTATTAGCATACCTTGAAGTTCTTTAGCATACGCTATATGACTTTCGCTAATTGGAACAAAAATAATTTGTGTTGGAGCGATAAAGAAAGGGAATTCTCCTGCATAATGCTCAGTTAAAATAGCTATAAATCTCTCAAATGAACCTAGGATAGCACGGTGAATCATAACAGGTTGCTTTCTTGTGTTGTCTTCTGCAACATATTCGATTCCAAATCTCTCTGGTAAATTAAAGTCAACTTGAATTGTTCCACATTGCCATTTTCTACCTAAAGCATCAGTAATCTTAACATCTATTTTTGGACCATAAAATGCACCACCACCTTCATCAATATCAAATAGTAAATTATTCTCTGTTAAAGCATCTTTTAAACTTTGTGTTGCAAGTTCCCATACATCATCATTTCCGATAGCTTTTTCAGGTTTTGTTGATACTTCCATTGTGTAATTAAAGCCAAATTTTTTCATAACAGCATCAACAAATTCAACAACTTCTATAACCTCATCTTTTATTTGAGCAGGAGTACAAAATATATGTGCATCATCTTGAGTAAATTCTCTAACTCGAAGAAGTCCATGAAGAACACCAGATTTTTCATGTCTATGAACTACACCATATTCAAAATATTTAACAGGTAAATCTCTATAACTTTTTCCTGTTTGTTTAAATATCTGAATATGTCCAATACAGTTCATTGGTTTGATGCCATATTCTTGCCCATCAATTTCTGTTAGATACATATTTTCACCATAACAAGCATAATGCCCTGATGTATGCCACATTTGTGCTTTAAGTATTTCAGGAGCTCTAACAGGTTCATAACCTCTTCTTCTGTGAGCTTTAAAAAGTATATCTTCTATTTTCGCTCTAAGTCTTGCACCTTTGGGCATCCAAAATGGAAGTCCTGCACCAGACTCTTCATCAAATGTAAATAGTTCTAGTTCTGTCCCTAGTTTTCGATGGTCTCTCTTTTTCGCCTCTTCTATCATTTTCATATGTTCTTTAAGAGACTCTTTATCTGCAAAAGAAATACCATAAATTCGTGTTAACATCTCTGCATTTTCATCTCCACCTAAATAAGCACCTGCTAATCTGGTAAGTTTAAAGTTATGTAAAAATCTTAATGCTGGAACATGAGGTCCACGACAAAGGTCTTCAAATTCACCTTGTTTATAAATAGATACTTTGTCATCATATATTCTTGATAATACTGCTAGTTTTAAATCATCATCTTCAAATTTTTTTAAAGCTTCCTCTTTACTTATCTCATACTTTTCTATTTTATGTTTCTTTTTGATGAGTTCTTTCATCTTTTTTTCTATTTTCTTAAGGTCATCTTCATTAATTTTTTCATCTACTCTAAAGTCATAATAGAAGCCTTCATCAACAACTGGGCCTACAAAGAACTTTGCATTAGTAAATAATTCTTTTATAGCTTGTGCCATAAGATGAGCTGTTGAATGTCGGATAATCTCTAATGATTTTGGGCTGTTGTCAAATGCAAGGATACTGTTAGATATTCCCACTTTTTCTGCTGTTTGTGTATCGACAATATTGCCGTCTACATCAAGATAAGCTAATATTTCTTGTTCCAATGTATATTCCTATAATAAATGTTATTAATATGATTATACCCTAATTAATATAAGATTAAAAATGATAGAATCTATTTATGCCACTAGGCAAACCAATCAAAGGAATTTAAATGCACATAGAAGCAGGTGTGGTAGATGGAGCTAAGATTTTACTTAGTTATGTAACAGGAGCAGGAGTTATTGCAATGACTTCTAAATTAGCTTATGATAGTATTAAAGAGAATGGTTCAATATCTCTAATTTTGAAAAGTATTATATCAACTATAATTGTATTTATTTGTTTTCAGATTCTTCCTCATTTTCCTGTAGGTATTAGTGAAGTTCATTTAATATTAGGAACAACTATATTTTTAGTTTTTGGAATTGCTCCATCATTAATAGGTTTAGCATTAGGACTTTTAGCTCAAGGACTTTTATTTGCTCAATTTGATTTACCTCAATATGGAATGAATGTAACAACTCTTTTAGCCAGTATGATTATATTAGATATAGCAGTTAAAAAAATCATTCCTAAAGGTACAGCTTATAAAGATATTAGTTATTCTCAGATGTTAAAAATGTCTATAGTTTGGGAAGGTGCTATTATCTCTTGGGTTGCATTTTGGGCATTTTATGGACAAGGATTTGGTGCAGAAAATATAGTAAATGTATTTAGTTTTGGAAGTGCATATATGGTTGTAATCATTATAGAACCATTTGTAGATATGGCTATACTTTCAGCGGTTAAAGCCTTTTATAAAGAGGATAAAAATTGTACCTCTCTATTTGATAAAAGACTATGTAAAGCGTAATTTATAATTATGCTTTAGACTTTTGATAGATTAGAATCTCTCTAAGAGCTTCATCTTTCAAAAGTAACTTCTCTTTTTTAATAGCTTCAAGTTCTTGGTCAGATAAAGCTAGTCTACCTTCATTAGCATCTTTTGCTTTTTTATCAAGTTCATTATGTTTTTCAAAAATTTTTGAAAAATGTGCATCTTTTTGTTTAAGTTCAGTAATCTCTTTTCTATATTCATGTAGCATGTTATGCTCCTAATAATGTTTTTGGTATTCTATCTACTTTGTTATTAAACAATATTTAAATGTTATAAAGGATAAATGATGAAAATTGAATTAACTTATGAGGCTGTAGAGAATATTAAAATCTATTCAAAACTTCTAAACAAAGACACAAATCTTATAATAAATGAGGCATTATCTCAATATTTTGAAAATGAAGAGAAAAAATTATTAGAAAAAAGTATAGAGAATGATAATATTATGACTAATCTTGACTATGATGAGTTTTGGGAAGGTGTAAATATATAAAATTATTAATGCTTTTCAAGAAGAATTAACCTCTTTATATGATAAAATAGTATCAAAAATATTTCAAAGAGACAATAAAATTCTATTTTCCTTTGGATTTAAGGCAGTTTTGAGTATGATAAAAGATAATTTAGCAGATTTTGCAAATAAGAGATATGGTCAGAATTTTTTAAAAAATGACTATTATATAAATAAAATCATCCAATCGATACCCAATGACTCTCTAGTAATTGCAGAGATTGGGCCTGGTTTAGGTGATTTAACTAAAGAACTCGTAAGAGTTAGAAATGTCGAAGCATTTGAGGTTGATAAGAGATTATGTCAGCATCTTCAAACGGAATTTAGCGATGCTATTGATAATGGTAGTTTGAAACTAAATTGTGGAGATGTGCTTAAGCATTGGGAAGATAAAAGTTTATTAAGTGAAGAGTATCACTTAGTAGCAAATCTACCATACTATATAGCCACCAATATTATTTTAAAAGCATTTAAAGACCCATTATGTAAATCTATATTAGTGATGGTTCAGAAAGAAGTTGCAGTTAAATTCTCTGCAGAATCTAAACAGAAAGAGTTTTCTTCTCTTAGCGTTTTAACACAAAGCGTAGGTAAGGCATCCATCTGTTTTGATGTTCCAGCAGAGGCATTTGTTCCACAACCAAATGTGACTTCTAGTGTACTTTTAATAGAGAAAGATCATAGCGAAGATGATGAGAATTTTGAAGCGTTTTTAAGAGTTGCATTTCAGCAACCACGCAAAAAACTATCCAAAAATCTATTAGTAACTTTCTCAAAAGATAAAATTGAACCCCTCTTTGAAAAATTAGGATTAATACCTAATTTAAGACCTCATGAAGCTCAAACGACTATCTATCATCACTTATACAGAGAATTAAAAAAGGATTTCATAGATGGAAAACAACGAACAGAGCAATCAAGAAGAAAACAGAGAAGAGACAAAACGACCAAATAATCCAAATCGTCGTCCCAACCCACATAGAGCAAATCAAGCAAAGAGTGAAACACAGGAGGGGAATCGTAAACCGAACCCTAACCAAAAGAAGCCTAATAATCGTAAACCGAATCCAAATCAAAACCCAAATCAAAAAAAGCAGAATCCAAATCAGAAGAAATCATATAATGGAAAGGGTAAAGGTCGACGGAAGAACGCACCTACAACTGTTAGTGATGATATGAGAATATCTATTGATAAGAATAAAGAGATTCAAGAAGACAGAATGAGACCTTGGAGACAGATTGATATTGTAAGTAAAGGTAAAATTAGATTTACTCCATTAGGTGGATTAGGTGAAATTGGTGGAAATATAGCAATTTTAGAGACAGAAACTACAGCAATTATTATAGATGTTGGAATGAGTTTTCCAGATGAGAGTATGCATGGTGTTGATATTTTAGTACCAGATTTTAGTTATCTTCATGTTATAAAAGATAAATTAAAAGCTATTGTAATAACTCATGCACATGAAGACCATATTGGAGCAGTTCCTTATCTATTTAAAGAGTTAAAGCTTCCAATATATGGTACACCTTTAGCCTTGGCTATGATAGAGAATAAATTCAATGAACATGGTCTACAAAAAGATACAAGTTACTTTAATTTTATATCAAAAAGAGAACAGTACGAGATTGGTGATTTAAAAGTTGAGTGGATGCATATGACTCATTCAATTATTGATGCTTGTTCTTTAGCAATAGAGACTCCAGCAGGAACTCTTATTCATACTGGAGATTTCAAAATTGACCATACACCGATAGATGGATATACAGCTGATTTACATCGGTTTGCACACTATGGAGCTAAAGGTGTTTTATGTCTCTTTAGTGATAGTACAAATTCTTATAAATCAGGATTTACAAAGAGTGAATCAGTTGTGGGAGATACATTTGATACTCTTTATATGTTAGCAAAAGGTAGAATGATAATGTCCACATTCTCTTCTAATGTTCATCGTATCTATCAAGCGATGGATAGAGGTATTAAACATGGAAGAAAAATATGTGTTATTGGTCGTTCTATGGAGCGAAATGTGGAAGTCACAAGAGCATTAGGATATGTTAATATTGACAATAAGCACTTTATTGAAGCACATGAACTTAATAAATATTCTGATAATGAAATATTAATAGTCACAACTGGTTCACAAGGTGAAGATATGGCTGCACTATTTAGAATGGCAACAAATGAACATCGTCATATTAAATTAAAACCTAGTGATACTATTATTATATCTGCTAAGGCAATTCCTGGTAACGAGGGGTCAGTATCAAGAATGATGAATCATATTATTAAAGCAGGAGCTACAGTAAGATACCAAGATTTTGCAGATATTCATGTTTCAGGTCATGCTGCACAAGAGGAGCAGAAGTTAATCTTAAGATTAACTCAACCAAAATTCTTCTTACCAGTTCATGGAGAGTATAATCATATTGCACAACATGCAAAGACAGCTGCTAAATGTGGAGTTGATGAGAGAAATATTTTACTTATGAGCGATGGTGATCAAGTTGAGATAACACCTAAGTATCTTAAAAAAGTAAAAACTGTAAAAACGGGCAAGACATTTATTGATAATCAAAATAATAGAGAGATTCATGATGAGGTTATTATAGGCAGACAAAAATTGGCTTCAGATGGCATTGTAAATGTAATGCTTCAAATTTCAAATCAAACTCATAAAATGATTGGAAAACCGGTTGTAACAAGTCATGGAATTATGCCAGACAAACACAATAAAAGATTTTCTGATGAAATTGCTGTTATGATAGAATCATTTTTATTAAATGCAAAGCCAGAGCAAGTTGTATCAGCTAAAACAGTAGAGAATGAAGTTAGATTAATGGTTAGAAAACATGTTGTTAGGACAAAAAAATTATATCCAATAATTATCCCAACAATTTTTTATGTATAAAGAGTTATTAAGAGATTGATTTAATAATCTCTTTTACAACAGTAATAGTCTTATCCACTGAATCTATTTTTAATCTCTCTCTCGTTGAGTGTGGATATTCTATTGTTGGACCTATTGATGCAAATTTGATATTTGGATATTTTTTTGCAATTACTCCACACTCTAGTCCTGCATGGATAGCTACCATTTTGCTTCTACCAAAAACTTTTATCATAGCTTCATTAGCTATATTTGTAAAACTATTCTTTTCTGGACTCCAAGATGGATATTTCTCATCTTTAAATACATCATATCCATAAGATTTAAAAAATGAGACAGCTTCCTTTGTGACAATACTTAAACTTTTATCACTCATAGCTCTAGCACTTGTTTCTACTTTACAAAATCCATTTTCTATAGATACTAATGCTAAGTTTATACTTCTGTCTGGAACATTTAAAATTGCATTTAATTCATGCACACCATTTCTAAATCCATTTAATAGAGATATAAACTCATCAGCTCCATATAATATAGGTTCATTATTTTCTATCTTTTTTATTTTAACAAACTCATTTTCTTCTAAAACCTCATCACTTTTTACAATAGCTGTAACTTGTGTAGGAATAGAGTTTATTCTCTCTCCACCCTCAATTGAGACTAGACCAAATTTTCTTTCTTTTAAATATGAAGCTATAATTTTAATTGCATTTGGAATATCTTTATCTATATCAACACCAGAGTGACCACCTACTAAACCTGATACTTTTATTTCATAAGCATTTCTATTATCTTTAATTTTTGCATAAGGTTTTGATGCTACTATATCTTCTCCTCCAGCACATCCAATATATACTTCAGCCTCATCTTCACTATCTAGGTTTAACATCATAGATGAACTTAATTCAAACTCTAAAGCATTAGCTCCAATAAGCCCAACCTCTTCATCTGAAGTTATTAAAAATTCTAATTCATAATTATCTTCCATTAAAGACATCATCATAGCAATCGCTACACCATTATCTGCACCTAAAGATGAATCTTTTGCCTTTAGCCAACCATCTTCTTCGTAAGTTTCAATCTCTGGAGCTTTTCCTATACAAACCATATCATAATGAGCTTGTAGACATAATTTAGGATTACCCTTTTTAATTAAGATATTTTTAGTGCTATCAATTTCTACAATATAATTATTCTTTTTTGCAAAATCAGATATATAATTTAATAGTTTATCAGCATTTTTACTACAGTGAGGAATAGTTGTAATTTTTTTAAAGTGTTCTAATATAGACATAAGTTACCTTTTTGTGGAAGTATAACTAATAATTTTGGATATACTATTAATAAAATATGGACTATAAAAAAATGAATGATAAAATAAAAAATTTAAATATAAAAATGGGAGAAATAAATACTTTAGAGGTTATGAGAGATACAGATTATGGTCTATTTCTTGAGTCAAAAGATGAGAATGAAGTTCTTTTACCAAATGCTTATGTTGAAGAGGCTGATATGCCTATAGGTGAATTGATAGATGTTTTTATATATACTGACTCGGAAGATAGACCAGTTGCATCAACTAAGCTACCTTATGCAAAATTAGGAGAGTTTGGATATTTTACAGTTGTTGATTATAAATCTTATGGTGCTTTTGTAAACTGGGGATTGCCAAAAGATTTGTTTGTACCTTTATCTCAACAAAAATCTCATTTTACAATTGGAAAGAAATATATTCTTCGTGTATCTCTTGATGAGAAGACAAATAGACTATATGCTACTCAAAAAATAGGTAAATATTTTTTACGAGATACAA
>JAMOSL010000123.1 GCA_027063105.1 Campylobacteraceae bacterium | reverse complement strand
TAAATGCTTCTAGGATTAATGACTCTTCTTTATCATGAGTACTTCCTGCACATACTAGAATACCTGTAGGCTTATCAAAAACTTTTGTAGGTTTGGGAATAGAATAAAACTTTATATTTCCAGTAACTATAATATTATTAGCTCCAAGAGACTCTAATCTTATTTTATCATCATTGGTTTGTGCATAAATAGTATCTATATTACTAAAAACTTTTTTATAAAACCATTTATATTTTAAATATTTAGGGTATGATTTTTCACTCATTCTAGCGTTAATTAAAATAGTTTTAGAACCTCTCTGTTTTGCTAAATAAAACATTAGATACCAAAATTCAGCTTCCATTACTACTAAAATTTTTTGTGGAGTTAACCATTTATCTAAAAAAGGTTCAAAAGGAAGATAACGACTCTCTTTAGTATATTTAAGAGCTTCATCATATCCTGTTTGGGTTGTTGTTGTAAATCTTAATTTATCTTTATCTAAAATATTAATAAAAGGAGATAAAGCCTTAACCTCTCCAAAACTACAAGCATGAAACCAAACTCCATTTTGTTTAAGACTCTTATTATCTTTATTGAAAAATCTTGCTGGAATAGAATTTTTATATTTTTCTTTGCCTGAATAGTATAATAAAAATGGAATAGAAAATATATAAACTGTCCAAACAAGAATTTTGTAAAAAATCGTAAAGAGATTATTATTCAATTAAGCCTCTTCTATATCTTCTCTTTCAATATGTAGAATTCTTCCACAATGTGGGCAGGTTGTTATCTCATCACCTTTGATAACATCTGAATAGGTCTTCTCATTAATTTTCATATAACAACCATAACAAGCTTGTTTTCTAACTGGAACAACTGCTGTATTTCCAGCCCAAATACGAATTTTTTCATAAAAAGATAAAATTTTCTGATCTATCTCTCTAATAGTTTTTTCTCTTTTATTGAATAAAACTACTTTACTACTATCTATATCTTTCTTTATTTTTGATACATCATCATTAACTTTAACTAACTCTTTTGTCAGATTATCAACATCTTCTTTGACCACTTCTAACTCTTCAGTTTTTCTACTATTAATTAATTGAAGTCTATCTATTTCTTCATTTGCTGTTGTCATTTTCTCTTTAGCAATATCCTCTTCAATGGCTAAAGCTTTCATCTCTTTTTCTGTATTAATAACTTTAGTTTTTTTACTATTATTGATAAGTTGTTCTTTTAAAAGCTTTAACTGCTCATCATAAGAGAAGATTTGGTCTTCGTTAACTAAAATAAGTTTGTTTAATGTAGTAAGCTCATTGTTGGCATCTTCTAATCGCTTAGTCGCTCTCAAAACTTTTCTATCAGCACCATCAATCTGTGGTTGATAACTATCAATATCTTTGTCTGTTTTAGAAAGTTCTACTAATTCCATAATATGTTTATTCACTAATATCCTTTTGAAAATTATAAATGGGTTCTTTGAATGTATGATTATATCTAAAAGTAGTTAATAATTGAATGTTTTATAATGTTTTATAGGTAACCAAAATGGATTACCTATAATATTTAGACAAAGTTGATTACTCTACTTTAGTAGTATTCGCTTCTACTACAACTTCTTCAACTGTTTCACTCTTTACTTCCTCTTGATTCACTTCATCTTGAAATAATGTTTCTTTTACATCATTAGCTTTATCTAAAGTTTCTGTAGCTTTCTCTTTAAGAGTATCGATAATAGATTTAGCATTTGCTTTTGCCTCATCTATAGCTAATTTAGCTTCAGCTTTTACATCCTCTAAAGCTTTTGAACTTTTGATTTTCAATTCATCTATACTTTTTTCTAAATTTACTTTCTCTACATCAAGTTGAGTTACTTTTTTCTCTAGTAATTTTTTCTCTTCTGATAAAGTTTTTGAATTAGCTGTATCAGTAGACTGAGCTTCTTCAGCTTCTGACAATTCCTCTTTAGCATCTTCTAAATCACTAGTAAGGTCAGCAACTTTTTCTACATTAATACCATGCTTAAATACTAAATCTCCACCCTCTTTTCCTTGCTGTAAAGATAACATGGTAAATGCAATAGTTAATAATAGAAAGAAGACTTTACTCTTTGTACCAATTAGAGATAAAAACTTAAATACTAATAAAATAGTTGCAGATAAAACAATATATGCACCCAATAATTTATGAGCTTTAACCTCTGATTGAGCCTCTGCTGTTAAACTATCCCATGCATTTGTAGCATCAGTAACACCTGTAGCATAAGCACCTAATGCAACAAAGAATAAAATTACAATCATGAAAAGAGACAATGCACTAACCGTTTTACCTCTTGGCTTTTCAGGTGTGCTAGTTAATTTTGCAAATACATTAAATACCTCAAGAATTACAATAATAACTGGTAAGGCTATTGCAAAATGCACTAGTGGAGGGTGCAATAATGTAGGTATTTCAAAAGGGACTTCTTGTAATAAGTCGCCTAAAAAGCTTGTCAATAACGGAAATTCTGGAAATGTGATAGTAGGAATTGCCACTGTTCACTCCTTTTGTAAATTTTTTTAAAAACTTTAGATTATATCATACTATTATTAAAAAATTATTACTTAATTGTAAGGTCAATTTATAAAAATTGTGTCATAATTTATAAAAAGAGAGGTGATTATGGATTATTTTGCAAAACGAATTATACCTTGTTTAGATGTTAATAATGGACGAGTTGTAAAAGGTGTTAATTTCGTGGGTTTAAGAGATGCTGGAGACCCTGTTGAAGTAGCAAAAAGATACAATATTGAAGGAGCTGATGAAATTACTTTTTTAGATATTGGAGCAACTCATGAAGGAAGAGATACCATTGTTGATGTTGTTAAAGAAGTCGCAAAAGAGGTATTCATTCCATTAACTGTTGGTGGTGGTATTAGAAAATTATCAGATATTTATAAACTTTTAAATGTTGGCTGTGATAAAGTCAGTATAAATTCATCTGCAATTAAAAGACCTAATTTTATAAATGAAAGTGCAAAAAGATTTGGTTCTCAATGTATTGTTGTAGCTATTGATGCAAAAAGAGTAGATGACGATAAATGGCATATATTTACTCATGGTGGAAGGAATGATACAGGATTAGATGCAATAGAGTGGGCAAAAGAAGCATACAATAGAGGTGCTGGTGAATTACTTATCACATCAATGGATGCCGATGGAACAAAAGCAGGATTTGATAATATATTGAATAAGAAAATAAATAAAGTTGTTAATATTCCAATTATAGCCTCTGGTGGTGCTGGTACAATGAAACATATAGAAGAGGCATTTACTTTGGGAGAAGCTGATGCTGCTTTAGCTGCTTCTATATTCCATTTTAAAGAAATTGATATTATGGATTTAAAAGAATATCTACACAATAAAAATATTCCAGTGAGACGATAATATGATAATTTGTGCAGGAGATAATGAACAGTTTAGTTTTGCAACACCTATTGGTATTGGTATGGTTAATAGTAGTATACACTTGACGAAATTATGTCTATTTAATCCACCTGAATTTATACTATTTATGGGAACTGCTGGAAGTTATGGGAATCTTAAACTATTTGATATAGTAGAATCTAAAAGCTCGTCAAATATAGAAAATAGTTTTTTTACACATAAAAGCTATACCCCTTTAGATAATATAATAAGTACTGCAAATGATATTTCAAAAGATATTATAGTAAATTCGAGTAATTATATTACAACTGACGAAAAAATATCAAAATATTACTTAAATCAAAATATACAATTAGAAAATATGGAATTTTTTGCTGTATTAAAAGTAGCAGAAATGTTAGATATACCTGCTGGAGGAATTTTTATTATAACAAATTATTGTAATCAAAATGCCCATAAAGATTTTTTATCAAATCAAAAAAAGGCAATGAATAAATTAACTGATTATATGAAAAATAGAGTATAACAACTCTATCTTTTATCACTATCTATTTCAATTATTGTATGAACATTTCCTCTAGGATTAAAATCAGCTATAACTTTCATCCATTTTGGTTTTAAATTTTTATACAAGATATCATATATTTCATTTGCACTATCTTCATGAGATATATGTCTATCTGCAAAACTATTTATATACAACTTAATAGCCTTTAATTCAACTACTCTATCTAATGGAGTATATTCTAATTTAATGGTTGCAAAGTCTGGGTATCCTGAACGAGGACATCTGCACATAAACTCTGGTAATTCAATATTAATTACATAATTCTTTTTATGTTTGTTTTCCCAATAGTGTTCATCTCTATTTATATCAAATTTTTGTATCTCTTTTTCACCATATTTCATATGTTTACTCCTATCTATTATATTTCTGAATAACTTCTCTCTCTGTTAATGGTTTACCAACTCCAAAGCCTTGTACATAATCTATACCTAATTTCTGTAATGTTTCTATATGTTCAACTTTATCAACCCATTTAGCAACTGTTGTGATATCTAAGTCATGAGACATGTCAATAAGAGATTTTAACATAGATACATTATTCTTATCTCCTAATCTACTTACGAAATCCCTATCAAATTGAACAACATCGAATTTGAAATATTTTAGATATTCCATAGAAGCATTAGATGAACCAAAATTATCTATACAAATTTTAATACCTTTTGCTCTTATTTGGGACAGAGTTTTAAGATATTTACCTAAATCATGGTGAGTCTTTCTCTCATATATCTCAAATATTAACCGTTGAGGATTTAACTTCTTCTCTTCTATAAAATTAAACGTCGACTCTAAGAAATCTCTATCTCTCAATGAAAAAGGAGATAAATTAAAACTAAACGAAATATGATCATCTGTTAAAAGTGCTAATTCAACAATATGTTCTAAAATAATACGGTCATAAGTTCGACCTAATCCCAAACGATTTACAATAGGAAGATAATCTCTTGGTAATATCTCTTGTGTATTTGATTGAAGCTTTATATATATCTCATAAGAATCTATAACTTTTTTTCTAACACTGTATAAGGGTCTAAAATAAAAATTAAATGTTTTATTCTCTAAAGCTTGAAGTATATTAGTTTCTAGTGTATTTAAATCTTTTGTATCTTTTACAGGTGGATTGTTATGGCTCTTTTGAAATTCTTGAGCTCTTAATTGGTCTCGGAGTTGTGTAATAATTTTCTCTATATCTCCACCAAGATTTGATATAACAGAAAATCTAAAATCTATCTCTATAGTATCAATAATTTTATTTTCTTCTATAAAATTCTGAAGCATAACTTGTAATTTCTGACTATCTCCACCAATTCCAATCAAAAATTCTGAACCTAAATTTCTACCTATCCAAAAATCACTATTATCATATACTTTTATATATCTATTTAACCTAAGAATAAATGTATGCAGTAAATCATTCGTAGCTGTAGTTCCATAATTATCATTTATTGTTGTTAAATTATTTATACAAATAATAGCAATAGTTTCTGGTTGATACTTGTCTATTTTTTTAATAAAAGTTTCTTGATTAAAACCCTCTGTTGTTCTATCTAAGAGTGTCTCTTTTGTATCTAATTCTAATAAAAAATATATAAAATAGATTGTAATAAAAACTAACCCTGCCATTAACAATGAAACATTTGGAGTTAATTTTACAAAACCTGCTTTAGAAAATGAACTATAAAACAAAAGTGAAAACATAATAATCAATGGTATACCAGCACGAAGTGCCAGTTTAAATCGTCTCTCTCTCTCTTCCAATGCTGATGCTAACATTTACACATCCAAATGCTTAACATCTTTAGCATGACTCTGAATATACTCTCGTCTTGGCTCTACCTCATCACCCATAAATAGGGTAAATGTATCACTTGCAGTATCAATATCTTCTATTCTAACTTGTAAAAGTATTCTATCCTCTGGATTCATTGTAGTCTCCCATAACTGTTCTGGATTCATCTCACCCAATCCTTTATATCTCTGAATATAAGCACCTTTTTTGGTACTCTGTTCTACTTTTTCTAAAACCTCTAATAAATCTATATCTCTAAACTCATCAGTAATTCTCTCTTGAATATTATTATAAATATGCAAAGCTTCATTATAGTGTGGATTTGTAAATAAAATATCATCAATAATAAGCTCTTCTAATCCATCTTTAGTCTGAACGAACAGATGAATTTTCTCATGATCAATAGTTTCACTCAAAATATTATAACCTAAATCAGATATTAGTTTTTTAACCTTAATAGATAACTCTATATTATTATCACTCACAATATCAGAGTTTTCAATCATATATTTAATAACTTCAAGCAGAGCAAATCTTTTTTCAATCTCATTAAGTGTCATCTTATAATAAGCAACCATCTTAAAAAGTTCAATAA
This sequence comes from Campylobacteraceae bacterium, assembly GCA_027063105.1. Taxonomy (GTDB): domain Bacteria; phylum Campylobacterota; class Campylobacteria; order Campylobacterales; family Sulfurovaceae; genus SZUA-451. The sequence continues at coordinate 2,358 of JAMOSL010000123.1, read as the reverse complement.
GGTCATTGCCACCCATAGTATGACTATCAATAATATCTATACCATTTTCTATAATAAAATCATTTAGTGCCTTATCATCTTTAAGATAAATCTCATTTTTACCCTTTTTATAACGATAAAGAGGTGGTTGAGCAAGATATAAATAACCTTTTGCAATAATTGGTTGTAAGAATCTAAAGAAAAATGTCATTAAAAGAGTTTGAATATGCGAATTATGTACAAATATAGAGCTATCATCTCCCGCTTTAATTGCAAAGTTATGGTAATTATCTACAGTTAAATCATAAACAGGTGTTTCATCAACTTCAATAACATCTATTGATTTAATTTGATGGTTATATGTCTCAATATAATCTGCAAACTCTCTGTTATTTTTAAAACTATACTTATTAAAGACTGTATCCCAATTAGGAACACCACTTTTAGGTTTTACAGATTGATAACTCTCTTCTGATAACTCTCCAAATTCCTTGATTGCTTTTTTAGCTACATTTACAACTCTTGTCATTTGCATTCTGAAGGCAATATCATCATCTTGCCATTGAGTTTCACATCTTTGACTATACTCTTCTATAATTTTAGGTTTATCAAAATATGCTTTTCTCTTCTCTAGCATACTTTTACGATATTCAATATTTTTCCAATTTTCTATATTTTTATTAGAAACTTTTTGAGAATGTTCATCTGATTTATTATACTCTTTAAAATAACTTTCTCTCTCATCATAAATACCATTTTTCCAATTTTCTTTTAAATCTTGAGATTGCTTATCTGAACCATTATATGTATGAATTAAATATGTATCTTTCCCATGAAGTTTGGAATGTTCACTTCTACTCATAAAAGTAAGATTTTCTGGAGTATTATTTAATTTATTATGGTCAATATGATGTGTAATTAAATTTTTATCATTAGATTTAATTTTATCTTTAAATTCATTTACAATTTTATGAGAAGGTATCCACTTTTTACCAATTTTCAACATCTCATAATTTGGATAATATCCCTCTGTTTCCATCTTATAATAAATAGGCATCAAAGAATAACCCTCTTGCAACTCATCTGCTCTGACATAATCTCCATTAATCAATCTAAAAGGATGATTATCAGTAGCTTCAATTACAAAATCATTATCTAAAGTAATTTTATAAAGTTTTTTAACTTTTTTTGTTATTCTTACACTATGAGCCTCTGCAGGAGTTGGTTTTCCATTCTTATCACTTGCCCAAACCCAAAATTTATCTTCTTGATTTGGATATAATTTTTCTAACTCTTGCATTGTTTTGTAAGTACCATCTAAAAGTTTAACTTCTGTATCGCCCTTTAAACAACCATCAACATCTGCATCAGTCATAATAATTACTTTATGATATCTAAGTTTCTCTTCATTAAACTCATCACCAATCCCACAACCAAGAGCAGTAATCATATTTTTAATCTCATCAGATTTTAATATTTTCTCTAATCGTGCTTTTTCAACATTTAAGATTTTACCTTTTAACGGCAGAATTGCTTGGAATACTCTATCTCTTCCTTGTTTTGCAGAATTATGAATAAAAACTCCAGAAGCTAAGGCAAAGTTATGAGTATTTGGAACTTCTATATCATAAACAGGTATTGGTTTACCAATATATTTCTCTACTTTTACAACTTTATGATTATATGTATATAGATTACTTTGAATTAACTCATTTGGATTTAATAATGATGGATAATTTTGACTCTCATCCATTTTTGATAAAAGTGTTTTAATTATGAAAACTTTTCTATTTTTAGTCTCTTTTCTTACTTGTTCATAATTATCTATTCCAACTCTATTTAAAAGTTCTAAACTATTTTTAATTCTAGTCTCTCGTTCAGTAGCTAATTTTCTTCTTATATTATCAGGATTAGACATCTGTTTTCTAGTCTCTTCTGCTCTCCATTTTTTTAACTCTTCGTTATCCCACTGCTCTTTTGCTCTTTTTCTATTGCCCTCAACTGCATCAGGATTATCTTCAAAATATTTAGTAACTCTTTGACTTTGCTCTTCTCTATGAGTCTCATCAGCCCAATATTCAGCAAAATGTTCTGTATTCATTTGTCCATTTGCAATTTGAATTTCTCGCATTCTTTTATGTTGTCCATCAAATTTAGCACGATACTCTGGATTTTCCCAATCTTTAATTACTCTTTCAGAAATTTCATCTGATTGTTCTTTCATCTTCTTAGACATATACTCTTTATATTCTGGAGTTTGCTTGTCAAAATCATCACGATGTTTTTGTATATGTTCACCTGCTGTTAACTGTTCTATATTTGTAGGGTTATTATTAAGAGGATTCTTATCTATATGATGTCTATGAATATAACCATCTC
>JAMOSL010000122.1 GCA_027063105.1 Campylobacteraceae bacterium | reverse complement strand
TATCTAAAAAATGAAAAATCACCTATTTTTTACTGAATTTGAACTTTTGCTATATATGTGTTTTATATTTTTTTAAGCTTAGTTTTGTTTTTTTGTTGTTTTTTTGTTGTTTTTTTACTAAAATTTAGCTTAAATTAGAATTGCTGTATAACCTTGCACGAATGAATATGCTTTTGCATGGAGTTAAAGATAGTGAATTTGATATTCATCATGGCGACTCATTGCTCAATGATTGGGAGCTACTAAACCAAGAAAATCCTTCTAAAAAGATACACTTTGATGCTATTGTGGCTAATCCTCCTTTTTCGCTTCGTTATGAACCAAATAATGAGATGGCTAAAGACTTTAGATTTAAAAACCACGGACTAGCACCCAAGTCTGCTGCTGATTTTGCCTTTTTGCTACACGGTTTTCACTTTTTGGACAAAGAGGGGACAATGGCAATAATCTTGCCTCACGGTGTGCTTTTTCGTGGTGGAGCAGAAGCTCGTATCAGAACAAAGCTACTACAAGATGGGCATATTGATACCGTGATAGGATTGCCTTCTAAACTCTTCTTTTCTACTGGGATACCAGTGTGTATATTGATACTCAAAAAGTGTAAAAAGTCTGATGATGTGCTTTTTGTCAATGCTAGTGAGCATTTTAGGAAGAATAAAAAACAAAATATTTTAGATGATGAGCATATAGATAAAATTATAGATACCTATCAATACAGGAAAGAGGAAGAGCGATACTCTCGTGCTGTATCTTTTGAAGAGATAGAAAAAAATGATTTTAATTTGAATATCTCTAGGTATGTAAGCACGGCAAAACCTGAACCTATTATTGATTTGGATGAGGTTAATAGTGAATTGAAAGATTTAGAAGAAGATATTAATAGGTTTAGAGATGAGCATAATGGGTATTTGGAAGAGTTAGGGTTAGAGGAGTTGGTTTAAAATTTAGTTTATATTATAAGTTAATCTTTTCTCTTCTACTAAATTAGAAGCAATTCCTAATAGTTTTGCTTCTTTTAAATTTTCATTTTCTATTAACATTTATATATTCTTATAATAATCAACAACTCTATTATCTACACGAATAATATTTTTTAGATAGTTTATAAAATTACCTCGGCTGAAATCAATTTTTAGAGTTTTTGGATTTGTAGCTCTTGAAATTGCTACATAAAATTGGCTAGGTGCAAATATGTTATCTACATTACATACTAGATTATCTATACTCATACCTTGTGATTTATGAATTGTAACAGCATAGGCTAATTTAATAGGAAATTGAGATAGAGTAGCTAAAGATACATTTTCTACCTTTCCATCATTTTTAACTTCCATATCTAAGAGTTCAAAGTCATATCTTTCTAAACGAATCAATACATCATCACTCTTTCTAATTATCAGAAACTCATCATCAATATGTTCTAATATTCCTCTTTCTCCATTTACAAACTCTTCCCATTTGTTTATAGTGAATAGAATTGGTACACCAACTTTTAAAACTAACATATTTGATATAGGTAAAAGGTTCTTCCAACTTTCTACCTTTTTAGGATGAACTACACTTGATGCTTTTAAATTAGAAAATAGTATAGTTTCTTCTGTCTCTAATTCATTAATTTTTCTTCTATTTGTTGCTTCAACTTCTTGATTTCTTCCATATAAAAGTGTAGGTTCTTTAGAGTATATGGAGTTATTGTTATATAGTTTTAATAGATATGATATAACCTCATCATCACATATTCCAACTCTAATTTTATGAAGTACTTTTGTAAAATCTCTATCTTTTGTTCGTTTCATCTCTTTCAACTCAACAACTAAAAGATTAAATCTTTGCCAAGATTGACTTTCAAAGGCATAGAGTGCATTATCTAAAAGTTGGTCTTTTTTCTTATATTTAGTAACAGGTGGAAGTTGAAAAAAGTCTCCTACAAAGAGAATTTTCCCATTAAAGTTTGAATTTTCAAGTCGGAAATATATCATATCCAAAAGCTCTGTTCCTATCATAGAAATTTCATCTATAATAATTAAATCAGTAGCTTTTAGAATTTTCTTTAGATTTACTATCTTTTTTCTATTTCGTTTATCATTTTCTAATAAGTCATTAAAATTATTTGATATTCCAAATATAAAAAAACTGTGAACAGTCATTCCTCCAATATTAACAGCACTTATTCCTGTACTTCCTAATGAAATAACCGATTGTTTATCTTTTCTATAGTAGTCAATAATTTTATTAGTACTATAACTTTTTCCAACACCAGCACCACCAGTTAGAAATACATTATGTGTCTTTAAATGGTCTATTATCTGCTTTATATCTTTCATTGGAATCCAACTCTATCAATTTTACCTTTTTTACATCTACTATTTATATTTTTCCCATCTTTCAGCAACTCTTTTATATCACCTTTACCACTGCCTAAATGTATCCATAATTCGATAATCATACCTTTTTGGCATCTAAATTCAACTTTCTTTCCACTGCCAGATCCAAAACTCTCATTCATCTTAAATCTAACTTGTTGCAGAGTGACACTCTTCCCTATATTTTGAGCAAAAAATTGACCAACTTTAGAGTCATTAATCTGTTTTGTAAGAGATACAGCTTTTTTGTAATAATTATCAGGAGTTAGATTAGTACATGTTCCATGCTTAATCCATTCATGCTTATGAAGATTTGAAGCATATCCTGCCATTACATCTTTTAATCCTTTAATTGTTTCAGGAGTAAGATTTAATGATGGAAGATTACCCCATTTATGCCTTTTGTCAAGCTTTTTATTTTGGTTAGATACTCCACAATATATATTATCTCTTGGTTGAGGCCATAAGCCATGTAGTCCAAATCTTGTATCAGTATATTTCTTTAACTTACTATTTTTACACTCTTTAATATATCTATGTACTTCACAAAAAGCATTTTGCCAACTTAGAGCTAATAACTGTTTGCTTGAATCTGCCGACCCTTTAGCCCATAAAGAGCTAAGAGATATTATAAGTATAAATAATAATTTTTTCATAGCTTATCTTTTTAGAGTGTCACTAATCATAAATGCTAACTCTAACGCTTGATTTGCATTTAATCTAGGATCACATTGAGTATGGTATCTACTTCCCAAGTCTTCATCTGTGATTGCACAAGATTGACTTCCTGTACATTCTGTAACATTGTCTCCAGTCATTTCTAAGTGAATACCACCTGCGATAGTACCCTCTGCTTTATGTATTTGGAAGAACTGTTGAACTTCTTTTAGAATATTATCAAAATCTCTTGTTTTATATCCTGTTGAACTCTTCTCCACATTTCCATGCATAGGGTCACAACTCCAAACAACACTTCTACCTTCTTCTTTAACTCTTTTTAGTAGATTAGGATATTTCTCTGCTACTTTATTAGCACCCATTCTAACAATTAAATTAAGTCGTCCCTCTTCATTTTCTGGATTAAGTTTATCGATTAATTTAATTAATTCATCTTCTTTCATACTTGGCCCAACTTTACAACCTATTGGATTTTTTATTCCTCTAAAGAATTCAATATGTGCTTCATTTAAATCTCTTGTTCTATCACCAATCCATAGCATATGAGCAGAACAATCATACCAATCACCAGTAATACTATCTTTTCTTGTTAATGCCTCTTCATAGTTTAATAGAAGTGCTTCATGAGACGTATATAGAGTTGTTTGATGAAGTTGTGGAGTATTTTGTGCGTTAATTCCACATGATTCAATAAACTTCATAGATTTACTAATTTTATCACTTAACTCTTCATATTTTAATCCAATTGGATTATTTTTTATAAAGCTTAAATTCCATCTATGTACTTCATTTAAATCTGCAAATCCACCTCTTGAGAATGCTCTAACAAGGTTTAGCGTTGCTGATGATTGATTATATGCTTGAAGTAGTTTTTTAGGGTCAGGCATTCTACTAGACTTATTAAATCCTATATCATTTACAATATCACCTCTATAACTTGGAAGACTTACTCCATCTATAGTTTCAAAATCACTTGAACGAGGTTTTGCAAATTGACCTGCTAATCTACCTACTTTTACTACAGGTTTTTCTCCAGAGAATGTCATAATAACAGCCATTTGAAGAATTAATTTATATAGATTTTGAATATTCCCTGCATTGAAAGTATTAAAACTCTCTGCACAATCTCCACCTTGAAGTAAAAATGCTTCACCTTTACTAACTTTTGCTAATTTAGCTTTTAGATTTCTAGCTTCTCCTGCAAAGATAAGAGGAGGATAACCAGCTAGTGTGGTCTCAACCTGTTTTAATAATTCTAAATCTTCGTATGTTGGTTGTTGTTTAATTGGAAAATCTCTCCAGCTATTTGGACTCCAGCTCATATCCTATCCTTAAATAAAAATTTGATGATTATACCTTAAAAAATCAAAATTATAGAATAAAATTTGTTTGTACTATTTTTTTGCAACAAATGTTACGAAGTTAGCCCATTGAAAAATTGTTGTAATCTTTTTAAATCCTGCATCTTTACACATTTGAATATTCTCTTCAATTGTAAATGGAATTAAAACATTCTCTAAAGCTTCTCTTTTCTGCGAAATTTCATATTGACTATACCCTTGCTCTTTTTTATAATTATAATATATATCTATCAACTCTTTATCCAAAACTTTATCTTTAAATACAACCTTTTCCGAGAAGATAAAAGTACCATTATCTTTTAGTGAATTTGATATTTTTTCAACAAGTTTAACTCTATGTATTGGACGAATGAATTGAAGTGTATAATTTGCAACCACTATATCCTCATCTTTATATTCATAATCTAACATATCAGCATAAGATAGTTCAATATTAGCTCCAAATGCTTGGCACTTCTGATTAGCTCTTTGTAGCATTGCTTTAGAGTTATCAATACCTTTTAATCTCATATTTGTTTTCATTTGACTATTTAAATCTAATAAAAATTTTGCAGTTGAAGAACCCAAATCTAAAACCTTTTTATTCTCTTCTTCTTGGCTTATAATAATAGATATTATAAGTTGTCTAACTTCATTATAAAAAGGTACAGAACGACTAAGCATATCATCAAAAACAGATGCAACAGCCTCATCAAATTCAAATTTCTTTGTAATTGGTTTATCAAATATATTATCTTTCATATTTTAGTCCTAATTTTAGATAACAAATAATACCATAACACTCTAAGGATTTCTAAGCTAATATATATAAAAAATATAGGATGATAAATTATGGAAAAGATTAAAATAGGTGTAATAACTACGAGCGATAGAGCTAGTGCAGGAATATATGAAGATATTTCTGGAAAAGCAATTATGGATACAGTAGGGGGATATCTCTTAAATGAGTGTGAATACCTTTACAGATGTATTCCTGATGAGCAGAGTATTATAGAAACCACTCTAATTAAATTATCTAGAGATGAAAAGTGTGATTTAATTGTAACAACTGGTGGAACAGGACCAGCTATGAGAGATGTAACTACAGAGGCAACAGAAAATGTATGTCAAAAACTTCTACCTGGATTTGGAGAGCAGATGAGAGCTGTTAGTTTACAGTTTGTACCAACAGCAATTTTATCAAGACAAACAGCTGGAATTTGTAATGGTTCATTAATTATAAATTTACCAGGTAAACCAAAATCAATTAAAGAGTGTTTAGATGCTGTATTCCCTGCAGTTCCTTACTGTATTGACCTTATTGGTGGTTCATATATGGAAGCTAATGAAGATGAGATAAAAATATTCAGACCAAAGCAGAAGTAGAATTATATGGAAATAAAATTTATAGAAGCAAAGATTGATGAGGTCATTAAAGAGTTAGAAAAAGAAGTTATGCAAGTTTTAATGGATGAAAGCTTAGATAAGAGAGATACTAATTTAAGAATGAAACCATTAACTTCAACTAAAAAAATATTAACTAATGCACTCGATAGTATTAAAATGGTCGATGAATTATCTAAAAAAGACATTAAGGATATTGGTATATGAATTTAGATGAATTACAAGATATTATAAACCGAGAAGTAGGTGTTCTTTTATATTTTTCTGGAGAGAATTGTAATGTATGTCATGCACTTAGACCAAAGTTTAAAGATGCATTTGATAAGAATTTCTCGGAGTTAAAACAGATATATCTTGATGCTCATGAAAATCCAGAAATATCTGCACACTATCAAGTCTTTTCAGTTCCAACAATGATAGTTTTTATGGATAGAAGAGAATTTGCAAGAGAAGGCAGGTCGGTTAGTCTTCATAAATTAGTAGAGCAATTAAAACGACCTTATAATATGATGATAAATTAATCTATTTAGTTATAATAGAAAGATTTTCAAAACCTTTTTCTT
>JAMOSL010000121.1 GCA_027063105.1 Campylobacteraceae bacterium | reverse complement strand
AGATATAACTAATTTAAAAGATAAAAATCTATCTCAATTATCTGGTGGTCAAAGACAAAGAGTTATGATTGCTAGAGCATTAGTGAGTCAACCACAAATTTTAATTTTAGATGAACCTAGTACAGGTGTTGATATAGCCTCTCAAGAGAAGTTCTATCAATTCCTCAAACGGTTGAATATAGAACAAAATCTAACTATAATATTTATTACTCATGATTTAGGGGTAATTGTAGATGATGTCACAAATGTATTAGCAGTTAATCAAACTATGATATTTAAGGGTACGGCTAAAGAGATATTGAGTTGTGAAAGTGTTAGCGAATTGTATGGTACAAAGAGTCATATTATTGGTCACCATTCACACGATACACATTAGGGAGAGAAAATTGTTTGAAATTTTTGATTATGATTTTATGCAGAGAGCTTTTATAGTAGGAATATCTTTATCTATATTAACAGCTGTTTTAGGTAGTTTTATTGTTCTAAAGAGATATGCAATGTTACCAGATGCACTTTCCCATATAGCACTTTTAGGTGTAGGTATTGGTTTAGTTACAAATACTTCTCCTATTTATGTTCCCATTTTAGTAGCAGTAGTTGCTGGTATATCTATAGAGTATCTTAGATACAAACAACGATTATATTCTGATGCAATTTTATCTATATTTTTATCTGGTGCTTTAGCGATGGCAATTATATTAATAAATCTATCAGATGGATTTAATGCCTCTTTATTCTCTTATTTATTTGGTTCAATTACAGCAGTTAGCAATGAAGAGACAGAGATAACAATATATTTTACAATCTTTGCACTAACGCTTATTCTTGGCAGTTACCGTAAACTATTATTTGCTACATTAGATGAAGATAGTGCCAAAGCTAGTGGTATAAAAGTTTTTTATTTGAATATGATGTTAGTTATACTAAGTGCAATTACAGTAGCTTTATCTATGCGAATTGTAGGTATATTATTGATTGGTGCATTAATGGTTTTACCTATCTCAACAGCTCTTTTATATAAAGAAAACTTCTTCAAAACTGTTTTGATGGCAATTATTTTTTCTTTAGTATCAGTTATATCAGGATTATTAATATCATTCTATTTCGCTATTTCATCAGGTGCTTCAATTGTATTAGTTGCATTGGTATTCTTTATTTTATCATTATTCCTTAATTTATAATTAATATGGTTATCAAAAAAGTGATAAAAAAGAAATTCTTGTTACAATACAAAAAAATTAAGGCTTTTACTTGAAAAACAAATATGTTAATATATTATATTGGATTGCCATGCTTTTTATAGCTGGGTACTTTGCATATATTAGAGGTTGGATTTTTATTGACTTTGAATCTATCACTCCAAGAGAGATACATTCTTTATTAGAAAAACATGATGATAATATCACTATTTTAGATGTTAGGAGTGTCTTAGAATTTGACCGTGAGCATATTAAAGATGCAAAAGTTATTCCACTAAATATACTTTCAAATTCTTTAAAAAAATTAAATCATCTAAAAAACAAAAAAATTATTGTCTATTGTCATAGTGGAAGGAGAAGTATTCAAGCCTCTCGTATATTAAAAGCTGAAGGTTTCACACCTATAAATATGAAAGGTGGATTGATAGATTATAAAAAGGAAGGATTTGCACTAATTAAGGCAATTAAATAAAAAATTGCCTACTATTTAGATATTATTACCTTCAAAAGGTAATAAGGCACTCGCCCAAGTTAAACCTCCACCAAATGTATCTAATAACATCATCTCACCTTTTTTAAGTCTGCCTGATTCATATATATCATTTATTGCCATAGGAATAGATGCTGCTGAAGTATTACCATATTTCTCAACTGTTACTACAACCTGCTCTTTATTCATTTTTAGAGCATCTCCAACAGCTTTAATAATTCTATAATTTGCTTGATGTGGAATAAAATGTGGTATATCTTTTGAATCTATTTCATTCTTTCTTAATATATCTTTAACATCTTTGGTAAGAGTCTTTACGGCTAATTTAAATGTCTCATTACCCTTCATTTGGACAAAGTTAAGACCTTCATCTATAACCTTTTGGCTCACTGGATTTATTGTACCTGGAGCTGGAGTAACTAAAAAATCTGCATATGAACCATCTGCACTAGCATGAACATCTACAAATCCTTCATCTTTATTTGTAGTAGCTGATATAACACTTGCACCTGCTCCATCACCAAATAGAATACAAGTTCCTCTATCTGTATAATCAATAATAGATGAAAATTTTTCAGCACCAATAATTAATACATTTTTTTTCATACCAGATTCTATAAATGCTTTAGCCAGAGATAATAGATAAACAAATCCACTACAAGCTGCCGATATATCGAATGCTTGAACATTTCTAATACCTAACTTATCTGATATAATACAAGCTGTTGATGGCATATTAAAGTAGTCTGGCGTAACAGTAGCACAAATTACTAAATCAATATCTTTATTAGATATTCCAGCTCTGTCTATTGCTATTTGAGAAGCTTTTGCACCCATATCACTTGTATTCTCATCATCTGAAGCTATTCTTCTTTCTTTTATACCAGTTCGTTTAGTAATCCACTCATCTGTCGTATCAACCATTGATTCTAAATCGTTATTACTTAAAATTTTTTCGGGAATAAAAGCTCCAATAGAACGGAATGATGCATAAACAGGTTTAGCGTGTGACATAAGTATCCTTGTATAAAATATAAGTTTTTATTTTACCATAAATTATTGAGAGTTTTATCCAAAAGTTATAAAGAGAGTCAATTATGACTGCTCTTTATTATTTTTAGTAAGAAGTTCTTCTATCGTTGAATTAACATCTGATTGAGTATAGCTTATAGCTTGGAATATAGCATTCTTAACAGCTTTAGAATTACTGCTACCATGACCTATAATTGCACAACCATTTATACCTAATAATGGTGCTCCACCATATTCTGCATAATCAACCTGTTTTTTTAGATTTGCAAATACTTTTTTCTTCATAAGTAATGCTCCAAATTTAGCAGGTAAAGATTTATTGATATGTTGCTTCATCATTGTAAAAATTGTAGATACAACACCTTCACTTGTTTTTAGAAGAATATTTCCAGTAAATCCATCACAAACAACGACATTTACTGAACCATCAAAGACATCTCCACCTTCAATATTTCCAACAAATCCATCAAGATCTTTCAATAATTTAAAAGCCTCTTTTGTAAGTTCATTACCTTTACTATCTTCTTCACCATTTGCTAGAAGTCCAACTTTTGGAGATTTAACACCCATAATCTTCTGAACATAAGCTTCACCCATTGCACCAAATTCATATAAATTTTGTGGCTTACAATCAACAACTGCTCCAACATCTAATACAAGAGTTTTAACATCTCCTAGAGTTGGCATTAAAGTGGCTAATGCAGGTTTAGATATATGAGGTAATCTACCTATTCTAAGTGTTGCTAATGTCATAGTTGCCCCACTATGTCCAGCAGAAACAACTCCATCAGCTTTCTTATCTCTTACCAATTCAACAGCTTTATAAATTGAAGAGTCTTTTCGTCTAAGTGCATTTGTAGCTTGATCACTCATAGAGATTACATCATTAGCTTCAACTATTTCAACTTTATTCATATAATATTGTGGGAGCAATGATAAAATTTCTTCTTTATTACCTACAAGTATAGGTAAAAATCTTTTTTCTTCTAATGCTTGAATACATCCTTCAATAATGGGTTCAGGACCAAAATCCCCACCCATAGCATCTATTGCTATTTTAATCATATTATTTAGTAGAAGTTACTTTATATTCACCTGTTGTCATATTCATATGGTGAGGCATTCTCCATGTTCCATCTTCGTCTTTAACTGGTCTTGGAAGTGTTAATTTATAATGTGTTCTTCTCTTTGCTGCTCTTGTTTTACTTACTCGTCTCTTAGGTACTGCCATTTCTAATCCTTTTTATTTTAAAATTCCATCTCAAATGTCTCATCTATATTGTCACAATTTTTGCAATAACGATACTCACTCTTGAGAGTATTAATCTCACTATTTAGAATAAAAGATATATCCACATCTCCATCTAAAAATTCGATTATATCTAAATCAACTTTATCTTCTACTATTTGGTCACTGACGGTTAATTTCAGAGGAGTTTCCAAGGTATAAGTAAAAGCTTCCCCACATCTATTGCAAAGAAGTTCAACATCACCTTTTATATCTCCTGTAAGTTGCAAACGATGATAACCACTCTTTTGTAACTCTCCATTAAAGCTCATACCATCCTCTTTTAAATGAAAAGGTTTAATAGTATGACCTACTTTATCAAATAGTATCTTCATTAAAATCTCTTAGCTTAATTCTCTTTGAGCAAAGAAGAAGTTAATTTCATTTACTGCATTTTCAACAGAATCGCTTCCATGAACAGCATTAGCATCAATACTATCAGCAAAATCAGCTCTAATAGTTCCAGCTTCTGCTTCTTTTGGATTAGTTGCACCCATTAAATCTCTATTTATAGCCATAGCATTTTCACCTTCTAAAACTGTAACAACAACAGGTCCAGAAATCATAAATTCTACCAATTCACCAAAAAATGGACGCTCTGCATGTACTGAATAGAATGCTTCAGCATCAGCTTGACTTAATTGAATCTTTTGAGTTGTAACAATTCTAAGACCTGCATCCTCAAATCTTGATAAAATTTTTCCGATTACATTTTTTGCTACAGCATCTGGTTTAATAATTGATAATGTTCGTTCCATAATTGTTTCCTAGGGATAATAATTTACTTCATAAGTATTTGTGCAAAATTTTATCTAAAAAAATATTAAGAAACAATTAAATTAAGTACGATATTCTGCATTAATTTTTACATATTCATAACTTAAATCACAACCATAAGAAGTATATGAAGCATCTCCTAAACCAATATCACAAATAACTTTAAAGCTATTCTGTTTCATTATTTTATATGCTTTATCTTCTCTTGATTTATCTAGTTCTCTAAACTCATTACTGTATATAAGAAGATCATCATAATAAATATTTAAAGTATCTTCTCTACAATCTATCCCACTAGCTCCAATTGTTGATGCTATTCTGCCCCAGTTAGGGTCTTCTCCAAAAAGTGCTGTTTTTACAAGTAATGAATTACTTAATGCCCTACTAGCCTTTTGTGCATCTTTCATATTTTTAGCACCTTTAACTTCAAAAGAGACTAATTTATTAGCTCCCTCTCCATCTTTTAGAATCATCATAGCTAACTCAAATGTAATTTTATTAAGAGCTTCTCTAAAAGCATCTTTATTATAAACTTCACTTTTTTTATTCGATAATAACATAACCGTATCATTTGTAGAAGTGTCTCCATCTACAGATATTTTATTAAACGAATTTTCAACAGCCTCCATTAACAATTCATCCATATCAGTTTTTGGAATATTTGCATCCGTTGTTATAAATGATAACATAGTAGCCATTGCAGGATTTATCATTCCTGCACCCTTACAAATTCCAGCAATATTAAAGATGCTTCCATCATCAAGCTCAACTTTTAGAGATAATTCCTTTTTAAAACTATCAGTTGTCATAATAGATCTAGCTGTTCTATCGGAATTTTTAGAATTAAAATCAAATTTCTCAAATGATGAAATAATTTTTTCTTGATCTAATCTATATCCTATAACTCCTGTTGATGACATAATAGGATTTGTAACTTTTTTATGCTTGGAAAGTGAATCAAATATATTTTCAATATCTAGTATCCCTTGTTCACCTGTCATTGCATTAGCATTTTTAGCATTTATCAAAATAAAATCTGTTTTAAAATCTTTTGGATATTTAAGAAAATGCTTTATTGGTGAAGCTTGAAATATATTAGTAGTAAAAATAGCTGATATATCACAAAGACTATCACTTCTAATAAACGCTACATCTCCATCTATACTATTCTGACGCATTCCAACATTAACACCATCGCAATAAAATCCCTCTACATTCTCTAAACCATTCTTTAATGAAAATATTTTAAACATGTTTTAACTCCTCTGGTTTCTCTTTTTTACGAATAATTTTTTTAGCTTTCAATATACCTTTTCCTGTTCCAATAAGTAAGAGTTTGCATTCTGGATAGATAATTGTATTTCCCTTTGGCATAGGATTGAATTTTCCATCTTTTTGTCTAATACCTATAATAGTAACATTAGCTATATCTCTAAACCGTGCATCTTTTATTTTTTTTAATACAAGCCAACTAGTTCTTGATACTTTTGCCTCTTCTAAATCTAAAGGTGTATCTTTTTTATATAAAAACTCTTGTAATAAATTTTCCATATCAGGTCGAACTGCCATTGCATTAATTCTTTGAGCCATAAGCTTTGTTGCCATGACAACCTTATTTGCACCTAGTTTAATAAGCTTCTGCTCGTCTTCATAACCCTTAGCATTTGCAATAATAAGATATTTTCGCTTTCGCCCTATTTCTGCTTCATATAATCTTGCTGAAACTACTGTAGCAATGTTATCAGCTACATTATCAGCTAAAGTAATAACGCCTTTAGCACTAGATAAATATGATTTTAAAATACCTGCTTCTGTATGAGGTTCTTCTATAAGAAAATATGGATAGTGAAATTTCTTAGCTATCTCTTCTAAATCTTCTCTTGGATCTACAACAACAAATGGGACATGATTATCTCTAAGCTGTTGAGTAACTTGTATTGTAAATTCATTATGATAACAAACCACAAAGTGTTGTTTTAGTCTAGCGATTTCATAAAGCATACGGCGTTCCTTTAATATTTTTTGTAATTCACCTTTCTTAATAACCTCTGCGATAATACCAACAGCAATAGAAAATAGAATGAAACCAAAAATAATAAGTGTAATTGTAAAAATTCGCCCCAAATTAGATATAGGTGCAATCTCTCCGAATCCAACAGTAGTAAAAGTAATTCCTGTCTGATAAATTGCATCCATTAAAGAAAAATTATCAATAAGCATATAACCTATCGTTCCCAATAACATAGTCATAACAGTAAGAATAAGAGGTAGTCTAAATGGAGTTAATAGTGTATAATACTCATCATTTAATGTAATATGTGGTTTTGGAGTACTTCTCCATCCGAGAAATCTTTTAATTTTAGTAAGTGATATCAATTTGCCTAAGCCCCAAGAGCTTTAGGACTTAACTAGCTACTGCAGCTTGAGCAGCTTTTTTCTTTATTGTTCTAAGTTCAGAAGCGGCGATTCTAACTCTTTTAACTGTTCCATCATCCAATGTAATTTTAACACTTCTCAAGTTTGGAAGTTGTCTTCTTTTTGTCTTGTTGTTAGCGTGACTTACATTATTACCTACAAGTGGACCTTTACCACTAATATAACACTTTCTTGCCATTATCTACCCTTTTTTTATATAAGTTTCACTTTTAATTCGTGAATAGTTCACGCGATTATATCTTAAAAAGCCTTAAATTAATATCAATTACTTTTAAGCCACTTATCTTTTAATTTTTCATGAAAACTTTTGTCCAATCCATTAGATTCTCTTAACTTAAGTAGGACTCTATCAATTGACTCTTTTAGCTCACTTTCTGATGGAAATACAATACCATAGTTTTGAGGATTAAATGTAAATTTAGTAACTAAAAGAACTTTTTTCTTCTCTACTTTATTAACCTTGTTTGCAAGATAAACCAATCTAGGTCCATCATGAACAACAGCATCTACTTTTCCATTTCTAAGAAGAGATATTGCCTCATTTAGAGTTTTAACAGGAACAACATTTGAACCAATTTTTTCTACATATCTTCTTGGTGCATCTGTAGCTATAACTGCAACATATTTACCTGCTAAATCTTTTTCTGAACGAATAGAACCACTAATTGCTTGAGCTGTTAATGCTGCTGTTACAATAGCTGTTAATATACTAATTGCTATAATACCAACTATATGCCACATTAAATCTATAACTCTTGCTAAACCTTTACTTAATGGAGTTTCCCAAGTAACAAGCATTGTAATACCCCACCAAAAAGCATCTATAATACCACTAAAATAATTTTTAGAAAATAAAGTAGAATTATTGTCTCGTTTATCAACAAACCATCTTAAATGTATAGTAATTAATAAAAATAAAAGAAATAAAATAATAGTTTTTAAAGTCATCATTTTATTTATCTCTTTTGCCATTAACTCTAAAACTGAAGCTGAAGAGTTATCAGCATCAACCATAACTTGTAATCCTAACTCATACATAGAACTAGAAAAATCAATATCTCTTTCACGACTAGATGTAATTGTAATAGCTGAAATTCCTACATCAATCTTATTCTCTTTAGTAGCATTAACTAAATCTGAAGTTGAATTATAATAGACCCATTCAGTTTCTACACCTAAATTTTGAGCTATCTTATTCCATAAGTCAATACTAAATCCAATAGGTTTTTGATTTTCTTCACTTATATTTTTATCATACATAACCCAAGGTTCTGATGGTTTAATTCCAACTCTTAATGTCTCTGCATTTAAAAAAATTGAAAAAAATAGTATAGAAGTTATTAATAATTTCATATTTATCCTTAATATATTTACCTCAAACAAAGATATATCTATATAATATAAAAATAAATAAAAAATCAGGGAATTAAAAAACGAATAAAACTCAAAGTGGCAGCGACCTACATTCCCACAAGCGTAGCCTGCAGTATTATCGGCGATGGGAGGCTTAACTTCTAGGTTCGG
>JAMOSL010000120.1 GCA_027063105.1 Campylobacteraceae bacterium | reverse complement strand
AATGTTCGTGAAGAGAGGATATATCAGATGATTGAGTATGAGATTTTAGGAAATTTACTTCCTATAAAACCCGACAGGAGTTTTGAGAGGAAGAAATACTCTTCTGCTAAGTTTTCTGTCCCTAAAAAGGCTAGTTTTTAGGTGGTTTTGGGCTTAATTCATTGGCATTGTAGTTGAGCTACCTCTTACTCTTAATAGTTCTTTGCATAATCACATAATTTCATATATTTTTTCATGAATAAATTATATCATAGTAATCTTTAATATCATTTTAAATATTTTTCTATTATTTAAAGCTTCTGTTGGTAATACTTCTGTAGTCACATTTACTAAATCACCTAGTTTTGCAGTTGATAAAAAACTACATTTTAAATCTTTAGCAATAAATCCACTATTATCACTATCAAAAGGCATCATATTTGCACTAAAAAATGCTTCACTTCTAGCTCTCTCACAAAATTTTATGTAATTCGTATGATAAACTATGCCTCCAGCATCTGTATCCTCATAATAAATTCTTATTTTCATCTTACTTAAAACTTATCTTTATCTATTCTATTTTCCTCTTTTGTCTCTAAATTTTTAATCCAAATAACTCCATCTCTAACCTCATCTTCTCCAATTACAACACAATATTTAGCATTAACCTTATCAGCACCTTTTAAATGAGCCTTTAATTTTTTAGGAGCATACTCTATTGTTACTTTAGTAGATTGTCGTTTAGATGATGCTATACCAAAAAGATTATCTACACCATTATCATCCATTGAACCAATATAGTATCCATCTCTTTTTATTTCTGGCATCTTGACAAGTTCCATGATTCTTTCTATTCCAATAGCAAACCCAACAGCAGGTGTGGATTTACCATCTAAATATTCAACGAGTTTATCATATCTACCACCTCCAGCTATAGCTGACTGTGAACCTATATCATCACTTACAAATTCAAATGCACTTTTATTATAATAATCCAATCCTCTAACTAAATTAGTATTAACTTCATAATCTTTTTTTGACATATCAAGTAACTCTTTCAACTTATTAAAATCACTATCACAACTTTTACATAGGTTATTAATAAGTTTTGGAGAATCTTCTAATAAAGCTTGGCAATTCGTATTTTTACAATCTAATACTCTAATTGGATTTGTTTCTATTCGTCTATTACAATCTTCACACAATTCATCTTTACAATTATTTAAAAATGATACTAAATTATCTCTATATTGAGGCATACAATCATTACAACCTAAAGAGTTTATTTGAAGTCTATATCCAACTCCTAATGCCTTGAAGATATCACCTATCATTTCTATTATGGTAAAATCTTCATAAACACTTCCCTCTCCAAAACTCTCACAACCAAATTGATGAAATGAACGCAATCTACCTTTTTGAGGTCTTTCATATCTAAACATAGAACCATAATAATAAAACTTATATTTCTGCCCTTGTTGTCTATCTAGTTTTAAAGATACAAATGCTCGAACAACTCCAGCTGTTCCCTCTGGACGCATACATACATCATTTCCACCTTTATCACTAAATTGATACATCTCTTTACCAACTATATCACTACTTTCTCCCACAGAACGACGAAATAGAGAAGTCTCTTCTAATATTGGAGTCTCAATATACTCATATCCATATCTCTTAGCAATATCTGTAGCAATAGTTGTAATATATACAAATCTTTTACTATCTTCGAATGTTAAGTCTTTCATACCTCTCAATGGGTTTATCATTTTTTTCCTTTTTTAAACTCGTCTAATATAATCTGAAATTGTACTGTTTATATTTTCTATGCTATCAGTTGCATCTATGAATAGATGAGGTATATTTAATTTTACAATTGTCTCTTTCATATACTCTTGAACGGCTAAAAGATATTGAAATCCTCTAAGTTCTATACCATCTAGTTCTTTTTTATCTGCTCTACTTTTCAATGTTTCTAAATCTGTAATAAATAAGACTACTTTATCTGGTAAATTATTTTCTAGTGCAAACATATTTAAAGACATTATTGTATCTATATCAAAATCTCCATTTGCTAATGCATAAGATATGCCTGATATAAATCCTCTATCTGATAGAACTAGTCTATTTGAATTAGGTTTTATAACTTGATGATAATGCTCTGCACGGTCTGCTAAAAATAGAAGTAACTCAGCTCTTTTTGAATTTAATCTTCCTTCTAATAGAATTTCTCTAGCTTTAATACCAAACTCTGTACCACCTGGTTCTTTTGTTATAAAAACATCAGGATGCTGTTTTTTTATTAAGTCTATCTGTGTACTTTTTCCACAAGTATCAATACCTTCAAATAAAATATACATATTAATCTTCCTCTTTCATGATAGAATATACCTCTTCTGGAACTAAATGGTTAATTTTTCCATTAAAAGAGAATATTGAACGGACAACAGTTGAACTTACAAAAGCCTGTTCGAGACTAGGCATCAGATATATTGTCTCTAAGTCCTCTTTTAATGATGAATTAGCATATCCCATCTGAAGTTCATATTCAAAATCACTCACAGCCCTAAGTCCCCTAATTATAAAATTTATATTTAACTCATTAGCTAATTCAATTAATAAAGTTTCAAAACCTATAACTCTTATTTTTTTGTTAAATGAAGTTACAGAGTTTATCATTGCTATTCTTTTTTCTAAAGAAAACATTGGCTTCTTTGTTTCACTCTTTGCTACTGCAATAACAACCTCATCAAAGAGTTTACAAGCACGGTCAATAATATCTAAATGCCCATTTGTAATAGGGTCAAAGGTCCCTGAATATATTGCTTTTCTCATTTAAATTATTCCCATCTTTTATATAAATTATGCTCTATTCCAAGAACATCATACCATTTACCTATAATGAATTTCTCCATATCTTCTAAAGAATTACTATCAGAGTAGTATCCCATAACAGGTGGAGCAATAATAACACCTAAAGATGATAGTTTATGCATATTTTCCAAAGCAATAGCAGAAAAGGGCATTTCTCTTGGAGCTAGAAGAAGTGCTTTCCTCTCTTTAATAGCGACTGAAGCAACCCTTGTTACTAAATTATCTGCAATACCACAAGATATCTTTGCCAATGTATTCATACTACAAGGAATTACAACTGTAACATCAACACCAAAAGAGCCTGATGCTATTGAAGCTGATATGGTTTTGTTATCATGTATGGTTATGTTTTCTTCAAAATATGAGACTATTTTTGAGTGTTCACTCATTACAAGATGCACATCTATATTATTTGGAAGATAATCTATAAATTTTTTGGCCAAACCAATTCCACTAGCACCACTAACTGCTAAAACTAACTTCAAAACAGTAACCTTTTTTTATAGTATTATAACTAAGTGTCACTTGTATAGTCTTTTTAATCATAATCTAATTTACTCTTATGTAGTATTAGTGTAAAAGATTTAAATGGAGAATTAAAGAATGATAGCGAATTTTAATAAGATGAATCTAGCAGAACAGGATATGGCAGTTAAATTGATGGCTGCTGCTAGAGCTAAAGGGTGGGACTTGGGCATGGTTGGCTTTATGTTACCTGAGGATATAGGAAATGGTATAATTGGTGCTAGACTTCAACTAAAAAGAAGTGAAGGATATATGGCACTGTTTTTAGATGAAGATGGATTTATTCAAGATGAATTAGTGATAACAGAGGCTCAAGATATTAATGCTAGTTCTTATTGTTGATTAAAATATAGATTAAATGCAGAGTTTTAATACATATTACAGTAATAAAATAGTTTTAGAAGATTTTATTACTAATAATAATATAAAAGATAATAAATCCCTTTTGATTCAAATATTTACTTCCATAAATAAAAAAAAATTCATTCAAAAGTTATTAGATGAGATGAATTCTATATTTAAAGAAGCCATCATTATAGGTTCTACTACTGATGGGGAAATTATGAATGGGAAAGTATCTATAGATAGAACTGTATTAAACTTTACTCAATTTAAAAATACTACTATTGAGGTTAAATCTGTTAAACATAAAAAAGATGTTTATTATAGTGGAAGATTTTTAGCAAAACATCTTATTAAAAAGGATACTAAACTTCTTATATCTTTAGCTGATGGATTAAATACAAATGCTGAAGAGTTCTTGAATGGGATAAGTAGTATAGATAAGAATATAAAAATTGCTGGTGGGTTAGCAGGAGATAGAGCTAAATTCAAGAAAACAATGGTTTTTACAAAAGATAATATAATTAAAAAAGGTGCTGTTGCAATTTCTTTGAACAGCAATAGCCTATATATTCATAGAGACCATAGTTTTAATTGGCAACCTATTGGTAAAGAGTTAACTATTACAAGAGCAGATAAGAATATTATCTATGAAATAGAAGGTAAAAGTGCTGTTGATATATATGAATATTATTTAGGAAAAGAGGTGGCTGATAAATTACCTCGAATCGGAATAGAATTTCCATTAATCATATATCGTGATGGACTGGCTATTGCAAGAGCTGTTTTAAAAAAAGGTAAAGATGGTTCATTAATATTTGGAGCTAATTTTAAAAGTGGGGACAAGGTATATTTTGGATATGGAAATGCTTATAAAATACTTAACAAATCAAAAGATATATTTAATAATACACAAAAGTCTAACCCAGAAACAATTTTTCTATACTCTTGTATGGCTAGACGGAGATTTATGCCAAATGATATAGAATTAGAAACTATGCCTTTATATAAAATTGCACCAACTGTAGGATTCTTTACTTATGGAGAATTCTTTACACATAAAAATCACGAACTATTAAATCAAACTATGACTTTAGTAGCAATGAGTGAATATGAGAATAAAAATAAAATAAAAAATAAAAAATTTAGTACAAAAGAACTTAATAAAGATAACCGTTCGATGGATGCTTTAGTTCATCTTGTAAATAAAGTGAGAGATGATATTCAATTACAAGTTGATATATTAAAAAGTAGTGAAAAATTAAATAAAGAGTTAAAAGAAAGAATGGAATTAGCTTTATTTGGAAGTAAAGATGGATTATGGGATTGGAATCTATTAGATGATGCCATATATTTTTCTCCATTTTGGAAAGAGATGTTAGGCTTTAAAGATAATGAACTTCCAAATATACAATCTACTTGGCTAGATAGAATACATCCTGATGATATTGATAATACCTTTCAAGATATACATCTTAATATGGAAAAAAAGACTAGTTATATAGATAATACACATAGACTTAAACATAAAGATGGTCATTGGGTATGGATTTTAGAGAGAGGAAAAACACTATTTGATGATAGTGGCAAAGCTATTAGAACAATAGGAACTCATACAGATATAACAGCAGAAAAAGAGAAACAGTTACTGTTTCTAAAACAAGCACAGATTATAGAACAAATTTATGATGCAGTTATATCAACCGATTTAGATGGATATATTACAAGTTGGAATAAAGGTGCAACAAGATTATTATTATACAATTCAGAAGAGATAATAGGAAAACATATAGATATAATTTATCCTAAGAATAATACTAAGATGTATAATGATTATATGAAAAATCTTGATAAAACAGGTGAATATAAAATTGAAGGTAGATTAGTAAAAAAATCTAACAGTATTATATATACTGAAATATCATTATCTATTCTTCGTGATGAATATGGTAAAATTATAGGAAGGATAGGCTATTGTCAAGATATTACTCATAGAAAAGATACTGAGCGAAAACTTTTAGAGCAGAAAAATATTTTACATCATCAGGCACATCATGATATGCTTACAGGACTTCCTAATAGAAAACTTTTCAATCAAAGATTAGAAGATGGAATAAAAAATGCTGAAAAGAACCATACACAATTAGCTTTATTCTTTATAGACTTAGATAGATTTAAACAAATAAATGACTCGTTGGGACATGATATTGGAGATAAGGTTCTCAATGCTATATCAAGTAGACTTAGTAAGGCTATAAATAAAAAAAATACAATAGCTCGTTTAGGTGGTGATGAATTTACAATCATATTAAATGATGTTAATAAAATAGAGCATATATCAGGTGTGGCAAATAAAATATTAACTATTATGAATAAGCCATTTATAATAGATGAACATAATTTATATTTATCTATGAGTATTGGAATCAGTTTATATCCTAAAGATGGTAAAAAGTCTCAAAATTTAATAAAATATGCTGATGCTGCTATGTATAGAGCAAAAGATGAGGGAAGAAATAAATATAATTATTACTCTTCAGAGATGACAGAATTAGCTTTGGAGAGAGTTTTAATGACAACAAATTTGAAAAAGGCTCTTAAAAAAGATGAGTTTATAATGTTTTATCAGCCACTAATAGATACAATAAATAATAAAATTGTTGGTATGGAGGCTTTAATTAGATGGAAAAACCCTTTATTAGGTCTCTTAACTCCAAATAAATTTATACCTTTAGCAGAAGAGGCAGGTTTAATTATTGATATCGATAATTGGATGATAGAAACATCTATTAAACAGTTTAAAATATGGAAAGATAAAGATTTTAATGTAGGTATATTATCTATTAATATATCTTTTGTACAACTAGAAAAAGATGACTTTTTAACAAATCTTCACACTATATTAGATAAGTATAATTTTTCTCCAGAGTGGTTAGAATTGGAGATTACAGAGGGTCAAGTTATGCAAAAACCTATAGATGCAATAAAGAAATTATCAATTATAAGTAAATTAGGAATATCAATATCTATAGATGATTTTGGCACAGAGTATTCATCCTTATCATATTTAAAAAAATTACCGATAAATAGATTAAAAATAGATCGATCATTTATTAAAGAGATTTTATATAATAAAAAAGACAAATTAATTACTCAAACAATTATAGAACTTTCAAAAAATCTCAATCTAGGTATAATTGCAGAAGGTATAGAAACAGTAGAACAGAAAGATTTTTTATTGAGTATTGGATGCAATATTATGCAAGGATACTATTTTAGTTATCCATTAGATGCAAAAAATATAGAAAAGAGATTTTTTGCATCTGAAGAAATATAAAACAAGGAATATGTATGACAAAAAGAATTTTATTACCATTGGCAGAAGGATTTGAAGAGATAGAAGCTGTATCATTAATTGATATTATGCGTAGAGGTGGAATTGATGTTACAACAATCTCTCTTACAGAAAATAATTTAGTACTAGGTGCTAATAATATTAAAATTGAAGCAGATAAGAATATAGACGCTATTAATCCTAATGACTTTGATATGATAGTTTTACCAGGTGGTTGGGGTGGCACTAATCATCTAGTAGAAGATAGTAGAGTTCAAAATCTTTTAAAATCATTTAAAAAAGACAATAAATATATTGGAGCAATGTGTGCTGCACCTTATGCGTTACATAAAGCAGGGGTTTTAAACCATAATTATACTTGTTATCCATCAGTAGAAGAAAAAATTAGATTGGATGGATATACAAGTGATAAAAAAGTAGTTATAGATGATAAAGTAATAACATCAAGAGGACCAGCTACTGCAATATGCTTTGCCCTTGAAATTATTAAGATATTAGTTGGTGAAGATAGCTATCAATCTGTTAAAGATGGAACGCTATCTGATTTCTGTTAGAATCTTATGATTTTGTATTACACCGAATAATAAGTAGCATTCCGATGATGCACCACCAGTGCTGTTGTACTTTGTTCTGGATGTATTTGGAAAGTTTCGCTTAATTCTATTCCGAACTCTTCTGGTTTTAATAAATCAAATATTATTCTGCTTTGTTCTAGGTCTGGACATGCAGGATAACCGAATGAATATCTTGAACCTTGGTATCTGCTCATTCTTACATCTCTTAGTGTATGTCCTTCATCTTCAGAGGCTATTCCTAAATCTAATCTAATTTGTTTATGGGCTACTTCTGCTAGAGCTTCGGCTAGTTCTACACTGAAGCCATGAACCATATTATATTCCAAATATTTACCTGCGTCATAAAGCTCTTTTTCATAGGCAGAGAATTTACTCCCTGCACTTACACAGGTTAGAGCTATTACATCATCTCTATCATGATAGAAGTCACTTAATGCTCTATGTGGTTTTCGTCCTTGTCTTGGAAAGTTAAATCTATATTTTGAATTAGCTTTTACCTCATCAAACTCTTCTCTATTTGCATTTTCATCTATATTCCAACCACTCTCTTCATCAAATATTAGTAAATCTTGGTCATTACTTCTACATGGATAATATCCATATATAATAGTAGGCTCAAATAAATCTTTTTCTATAAACTCTTTTTGAAGTCTTTCGTATGCTGGATATACTGTTTCATCAAGTAGTTTTTGATACTCCTCTTTAGTCATTCCTTTACTTTTATATCCCCAATGCATTTTTATTACAGTTTTTTTATTGACCCAACTAAAAACCATATTCAAATCTAAATCTTCTTTTTGTAATACTCTTCTTCCCCAAAATGGAGGTGTTGGTACTGGTTGAAGTTCTGGCATTTTTATCTCTTCAAATGGTGGGATTATTACCTCTTTTTTAACAAAAGTTTCACGCTCTACCATATCCCCTGCTAATCTAAAATCTAATCCTACACTTGGGTCTTCATTATATTTTTCTATTCTACTCATAGCTATTACCCCATCAAAAGCATCTCGACAATAAAATATAGCACCTTTATATATAGGACGGCAAAAGTCATCTACAAAACTTCGTGTTAATGCAGCTCCACCCAAAAGAATAGGAATATCCATACCCATCTCTGCCATGGCTTCTAGGTTATCTTTCATAACTGCTGTTGATTTTACAAGTAGCCCACTCATTCCTATGGCTTGAACTTGGTTTTCTCTATGAGCTTCTAAATATGTTTCTAAATCTGTTTTAATGCCCACATTGA
>JAMOSL010000119.1 GCA_027063105.1 Campylobacteraceae bacterium | reverse complement strand
GGTATATACAAGATTATATGATGTTATTCTATTTGAAGTAATAGGTAGTCATCAGATGGTTGGATTTTTTGATTTACAAAGTGATATAACTATTGAATAGAATCTTTTATATAATTTTATTTATAACAATTGGGATAATATTTATAAGTAATCCATTTATGCGTTATCCTTATGATATGTGGGCTCATTTAATAGCAATAGATAATCCTTATGATTATACAACTATTCCAGAAGCTAGAGAGTTGTGGCATCTAATATGGCGAAATCTATTTAATTTTATAGGTATATTATCATCTGATATTCTTTTAAGAGCTAAGATAATACATATAGTCCAATCTCTAATTAGTTTTGGAGCAGTATATTTATTTAGCTTGGTAGTCATACGAAATATATATGTAAAATCAGCTAAATTACATCATAAATATATGGCATATTGGTCAACGGTTATATGGTTTACAATATTTGCGACATTCTCAATGTATTATCATCATATTTGGATTATGTGGTACTCAATTAGTTATCAGATAACATTGCCTTTATTTTGGTATATAACTGCTTTAACAATAATTATATATCTTGAGAATCCAGTATTAAAATTGAAGATATTTTATATGGTTCAGATACTAATTTTATCACTTTTCATTATACAGATTCATTCTATGGAATATATATATTATATATTATATATTATTACATTATCTCTTATTTTTTTCAACAAAACACTATATATAATTAAAAAATATTTTTATATTCTACTTCCATTATTAATTTTAATTATTCTTTTCTCCAAATCATATCAAGCAGAAGATACGAGGTTATTAGATTTTATATATCACGCGCAATTTATTGATTTGTATCATCTTATTTTACATGAAGGTAATATAGTTATAAATAGTTTAAATAGAGCTAATTCTGCCATTAATGAGTTAATGTATGTGATACTTTTTTTTACTCTTTTATTATTAATATCTCTTAGAAATAATTATATTCATACAGATAAAAAAGTTCTAATTTTTTTATCTATTACTTCTCTATTTATACTAATTCCTATCTTCTCTTTTAGTGCTGGATTGAGTGCATTATTAACAAAAATAAATGTAATTCATAGAGTTTATTATAGTTCATCACTTTTTATTTTATTATCAGTTTCAGTATATTATTTAACATCTTATTTAGCGTCAAAACCAAAAAATCATTTGTATATATTTAATATTTCTATAATAAGTATATTATTATCAGTTATATTATACTCAAAACATATTTCTAGTTCTCATAATTACTATAAAAATATATTGTCTTTAAAAGAGAGTATAAAAGGAGATAAAGTAAGATTTAATCTTTCTTCTTCAGAGATAGAAATTATAGGAAAGGAATTAAAATTGTACAAAAAGAAATATCATAATTCACTATTCTATGCTAGAGCAGATATACTAGTTGTTTTAAAATATATATATAAAGAAAATGTATATTGGAGAGGGAGAAGAGCAACCCCCTCTTTAGAAGAGTTTGGAAAATATTGTAAAATTAATGCTATAAAAGAGTGTATTATATTTAAAACCCCAAAGAACTTCCCAGAATATAAACCTTATTGGTAAGTTTAAGGTTGTTGAGTAAAATAATATATTAGACCAGTAATAGCTAAAGCACTTATAACTGCAAATGCTATTTTTATGTAACTATATGGTCTATCTCCTACAATCTTTCCACTTCTTGCATTAATTGCATATTGATAATCTTTTCTTTCATAATTAAATGATGCTGTCCAGACAGGAAATAGAAGATTTTTATAACCTATATTATTATATTGTGTCTGCATATTATTTATCCTCTGCTCATCTCCACCAATATCTTCTCTTATTTCTCTTTCTATAATAGGTTGCATTTTATCCTTGGCGATTTCAAAACCATCTTCAAGTTCAATATCATACTCTTCTGCCTTAAATCCACTAATATATTTTATGTTAAATTCTTGAACTTCTTCACAATACCAAGGATCTATCTCATCTAATCTATTACGATTTATTGTATTACTAGCTCCTACAGTCAAGTCATCAAATGATACTTCAACCATTCCACTAGCATGAGACCATCTTATTCTTCTCTCTTGAACCATTCTAGTCTCTTCTTTTCCATTTACCGTAACTGTTTGACTAACCGTTACAAAATATGCATCACCTCTTTGCCCTTGATAATTGGTTATTGTTCTTGTATCATAACTCCAGAAAGGAAAATAATACCCTATAAGTTTTTTACTATCATCTAAATATTTTTTAAAGGCATCTGGTGCAAACCATCTTGATCCTACCCATATCTTGAATCTATCTTGAGCCTCTTTTTGAGTAATAAGAAATGGAAGTATTCCATGAGGTGTTATATCTTGAATGCAATTTATAATTGCAGGAGTTTGACAATATGGACATAAATCAGAAAATATTTTTGGAGCTAATTCAAAACTGGCATTACATTTTTTACAAGTAACAATTTTAGTAATAATTTCATTACTACTATCATCTTCATATAACATTGGATGAGAGTGTATAGCACTATTATAATCTTCGGTAAATACACTCCTACCTAGAGGGATATTCGCTGTGCTACTACAAAATTCACAATGTAATTTATTCTCTTTAGGAGAGTAAACCATGTAAGCTCCACAGCTTTCACAAGGTATGTTTATTGCTCTGAACTGCATAATTATATCAATGGTGGAGGTGTTTGTCTAAAGTTATTTGAAAAAACTACTCCAGCCTCTTTCCAACCATCCATTCCTTCACTCCAAACTAGAGTATCTCTCATAACTGTTCCATTATTAATATACTCTATAATTGTATTCATTGGATAAGGTCCTTGTGCAACACCATCTCTAGCTATATGATATAAAATAGCTTGGGATATTGGAGGTGGTGGGGGCATTGATGGAGCAGATTGTTGTTGCTGAGGTTGCATTGAATTTGACATAGATTGAGCCATCTGTTGACCCATCGCTAAACCTGCACCCATTCCAACCATTTCACCCATAGCTCCACTCGCACCACCATTGGCTAAAGCCTCTGCACTTTGATACTTTAAATAGTCATCAAGATTACCAGAAATGGCTCTGCTTGAACGACTATCCATAGCCTTTTCAACTTCAGGAGGTAAGGATATATTTTCTATTAATATTTTAGTTAATTCTATTCCATATTCTGTAAAATATTCAGATATTTTATCTGTAATAAAGTCTCCAAATAGCTCATAATTTCCAGCCATATCAAGAACAGGTGTATCACTTTTTCCAATAACAGTAGCAAATTTGGATACAATTAGATTAGTTAATTGTTTATCTATTTCATCAGTTGTAAAATGTCCATCTGTGCCGACAATTTCCGTCATAAATACTTTTGGGTCATCTATCCTTATTTCATAAGTTCCGAAGGCTCTTAATCTAACCATTGCAAACTCTGGGTCTCTAACCATAATAGGATTTTTTGTACCCCATCTTAAATCTATAAATCTCTTTGTATTTAAAAAATATACTTCAGCTTTAAATGGAGAGTTAAATCCATGGTCCCAATGTTTAAGAGTTGTTAATATAGGAATATTTTTTGTCTCTAATTCATAAGTTCCAGCAGTTAAGACATCAGCTATCTCTCCCTCATTTACAAATACAGCCACTTGAGAAGCTCTAACTATAAGTTTAGCTCCATACTTAATTTCATTTCCTTGACGATTAAATCTATATACCATCGTATCATGAGAATCATCAGTCCAATCAATAACATCGATAAACTGTCCACCTATCCAATCAAATAGTCCCATTTTGTTACTCCTTATTTGGTGCTTCTAATAGAGCCTCTTCTGCTTTAACTTTTACTGCAATTAACGCATCTTTTAATTCTCTTTCACTCTTGTCAAGTTCAACTAAAGCCTCTTTTCTAGCTTTTTTGCCCTCATTCGCAATTTGTAAAGAGTCATTAAGTGTGGCAATAAGTGTTTCATTTGCTTTTTTAATACTACTTATATCAAATATTCCTCTTTCCATCTGTTTTCTAATATCACTATTAGCATCTCTTAGACCCTCTGCATTTCTTTCCAGTAATTCATTTGTAAGATCAGTCGCATCTTTAAGAGCTTTTGCACCTTTATGACTTCTAAATATAGCTACTGTCTGAGCCAATTGATTACGCCATAATGGAACTGTATTTACTAGTGTTGATGTAATTTTCCCTATTAATGATTTATCATTTTCTTGAATAAGTCTAATACTTGGCAAAGCTTGAAGAGATACTTGTCTTGATAATCTTAGGTCGTGTACTCGTCTCTCCAAATCATCGCTAAAACCTCGAATCTCTTTTAACTCTTGTATCTCTATCATATCTTTAGACTCTTCTGCTATGACAATATATTTAGGAATTATATTATCTTCTAACTCTTTTAATTTATCTTCACCTGTAATAATATATAATTCAAGGTTTCTTAAATAGTCTAAATTTGCATCATACAATTTATCCAGTGATACAATATCTTTCATCAATTGAGACTTCTGTTTTTCTAGTTCATTACTAGCTACATCTATTTGGTCTCTGACACTTTCATATCCTTGAATAAACTCTGCTAATGGCTCACCTTTCCCCATAATTTTTTGCCATATTGAGACTTTTTGATTTGGATTAAGTGCATCAAGGTCAAATCCTCTAATTGAGCTAACTAAACTAGTTAAAGATTCTCCTGCTTTGCCTAAATCTTTACTTTGAACCCCATCTATCATACTATTTGATATATCATCTAATTTCTCTTGAGCTGATGAACCAAAGTATATAATGCTAGTTCTATCTTTAAAATTTAACTCGTTAGAAGCCTTTTCAATAATAGTTACTTCATGAGTCTTTGTTTCTGGCAGAACTTCTATTTCCATATTCTCTTTAATTTTTGTATCCATAATTATTATTTCCTTATTTCTGCGTAACTTTAAAAGCAGATTCTACAGCTTTCATAAAGCTATCTCTTACTCGACCTTCTTCTAATGATGCATATCCACTAGCTGTTGTTCCTGCTGGACTCATAACACTATCTTTAATAAGGGCAGGGTGATTACTTGCAATAAGTGGAGCAAATCCTCCAAATAGAACTTGAACAAAACGCATACTATCCGATCTTTTAAGCCCTTGCTTTACTCCACCATCCATTAAAGCTTCTGCAACCAAAGATAAATAGGCAGGACCACTTCCTGCAATGGCTGTAGCTATATCCAATTCTTTTTCACTATTAAGCCAAATACTCTCTCCAACTTTAGAAAATATATCTATCGCATCATCTTTGATAACCTCATCACCAGTTAATGCAGTTGCTGATGCACCAAAGGCAGCAGCAACATTTGGCATAGCTCGAATAGTATATCTACTTGATATATTACTTTTTAACTCTTTTAAAGTTGTTCCTGCCAATATAGAATAGACAGCTCTGGCAGAGCCATTTAACTCTTCACAAACAGCCTCTAAAGCATTAGGTTTTACACAAAGTATGATATTTTTATCTGTAATATCGTTATCTCCTAATATTTTATATGATGCGTTAAATATTTTAGAAATATCTTTTAGTTTTTTTTCATCTCTAGCAATAAATTCTATTTTGTAGTTAGAACTTAATCCATCTGCTAATGCTATTGCCATAGCACCACTTCCTATAATTGTAAGCTTCATAATTAATAGTATTCCCTTTTTTTATTCAATTATATCGAAATATAATAAGCTTTTTACATATTTTAAGATATTATAAAGAATTAAACTATAAGGCTATTTATGAAAAAAACTCTTTTAGCAACAGTTGCTATGTCTATAATATTTATTGGTTGCTCTAAAAATGAGGAGGTGGCTCAAAATAATAAGTCAGCTCTTTATTGGTATAAAAAAATAGCTACAGAGGTAGGAAATTATAATCTTGATAAAGCAGATAGTTATTATTTATCTTTAAAAAGTGAACATATCCGTACACCACTATTACCAGCTTCTATTATAATGTTAGCACAAGCTCATATGCAAGAAGAGGAGTATCTTTTAGCAAATTTTTATTTTGATGAATATAATAAAAGATTTGCAACAAGTGATGGACGAGAGTATGCCGATTATATGAAAATAAAATCAGCATTTTTGGGAATTTCAGATGTAAATAAAGACCAAAAACTTATGTTAGATACAGTTAATAATGCAAGTAAATTTTTATATCGTCATCCCAATTCACCTTATGAGCCTTTGGTTAATACAATTCTTGTAAGACTCCATATGAGTCAATATCTTTTAAATGAAAATATCGCAGGTTTATATAGTCGTGTGGGTAAAGATAAAGCATCTAAAATATATAAAGATAAAAATAACAACTCACCATTAAATATGCAGGATATTTCATTACCAAAAAAAGGTTTTTTTAGTAAACTTTTAGATTAAAAAATAATATATAAATTAAAGGATAATAATGCAACTTAGCGATTATGAGCCATTTCCAAATACTTTACCTATAATCATAGAGGATAATATATTTCTATATCCGTTTATGATTAATCCAATGTTTCTAACTCATAAAGAGGATATAGATTCTGTAATTTTAGCTATGGAGAATAATTCTTTAGTCTTTGTGACATCAACTAAAATAGGTAAAGAGAATACCAGAAGTGCTGATGCAATATTTGAATTTGGTGTCATTGGCTCAATTATGCGTAAAGTTAATTTACCTGATGGAAGAGTTAAAATACTTTTTCAAGGGTTAACTAGAGGTAAGTTGTCATCTTCAAGTATTGAGAAGTATCCTAATAGCTTAATTGAAATAGTGGAAAATAGAGATTATGATGAGTCTAGAATATATGCTGTTATGGATTTATTACGAGAGAAAATGCAAGAATTATCATCTCTTAATAGTAGTTTTCCACAAGATTTATTGCGTACACTGAATGATAATAAAGATCCGTATAGAGTTGCAGACTTGGTCTCATCTATGTTGAAAATAGATAAAGATATGGCATATAAATTATATACTGAAGATGATATTGAAAGTCGTTTTTTGGGCATTATAGATATTATATTAGCACGCATTGAAGATTCTAAATTAAAAAAAGAGATAAGAAATAAGGTAAATCATACTATTGAACACAATAATAAAGAGTATTTTCTTAAAGAACAATTGAAGCAGATACAGAAAGATTTAGGTTCAGATAGTCAACGAGATGAAGAGATAAAAGAGTTTAGAGATAATCTTACAAAAATTAGACCTTTTATAAAAGATGACGCTTATAATGAAATTAAAAAACAGTTAGATAGATTTTCTAGAATGCATCCAGATAGTGGAGATGCTAATACTCTTCATACTTATTTAGAGTGGGTCTTTGAAGTTCCATTTAGTAAATTATCCAATAAACAACTTAGTATTCGAGATGTAGCAATTGAGTTAGATAAAGACCATTATTCACTAGAGAAACCAAAAGATAGAATTCTTGAATTCTTTGCTATTAGAGAATTAGCAGAACTTAGAGGATTATCAAATACGAATAAAGATAGAGGAGTTATATTATGTTTTGTAGGACCTCCAGGAGTTGGTAAAACATCATTAGCAAATTCTATAGCAACAGCTTTAAAGAGACCACTTGTTCGTATAGCATTGGGTGGATTAGAAGATGTTAATGAACTTAGAGGACACAGACGAACCTATGTTGGAGCAATGCCAGGTAGAATAGTGCAAGGTTTGATAGAAGCAAAAAGTATGAATCCTGTAATTGTATTAGATGAGATAGATAAGGTAGGTCGTTCACATAGTGGAGATCCAACATCTGCACTTTTAGAGATATTAGACCCTGAACAGAATAGTAATTATAGAGATTATTATATGAATTTTCATTTAGATTTAAGTCAAGCTATATTTATTGCTACAGCTAATGACTTAGGTAGAATTCCTGCACCTCTTAGAGATAGAATGGAATTTATAGGTTTAAGTAGTTATACACCTCAAGAAAAGTTTGAAATAGCACAAAGATATTTAATTCCACAAGAGTTAAAAAAGAATGCGCTTAAAAAGAGAGAGTTTTCTATTTCTCAAATAGCTCTTAAGAAATTGATAGAAGAGTACACAAGAGAATCAGGGGTTAGAAATTTAAGAAGAAAAATAGCCTCATTAATGCGTAAAAGTGCAAAAAAATTATTAGAAGATAGAGAGTTAAATAGAGTTTCTATAACTATTAAAAATCTTTCTGAATTTGCAGAGAAAAAGGTATTTGAAATATCTCCTATTGAGAGTGAACCACAAGTAGGAGTAGTAAATGGTTTAGCATGGACATCTGTTGGGGGAGATGTTTTACCAATTGAAGCAATAAGAATAAAAGGTAAAGGCAATATTCAATTAACAGGAAGTCTTGGCGATGTTATGAAAGAATCGGCTAGAATTGCATATAGTGTTGTAAAAATTCTAATAGATAATAAAAAGTTAAAAATACCAGAAAGTATAATACCAAAGAATTTAAAAGAGGTAACGGATAATATTGTTGTTGATGTTAGTGAAATATATAAAAGATATGATTTACATATACATGTACCAGAGGGAGCAACACCAAAAGATGGTCCAAGTGCAGGTATTGCAATGGTTACGGTAATATCATCAATTTTAAGTGATTTAAAGATAGATAATAAAATAGCAATGACTGGTGAAGTTACTTTAACAGGAAAAGTTTTTCCGATAGGTGGATTAAAAGAAAAATTGATTGCTGGATATAAAGCAGGAGTCAAAAAAGTATTAATACCATATAAAAATTATGAACGAGATTTAGATGATATTCCTGATGAGGTAAAAGATAATATAGAAATAATAGCAGTCAAAAGTGTAGAAGACGTATTAAGAGAAGTTTTAATAAGATAAGATAAAATAATTGCCAAATTATCAAAAGGAAAAATATGTTTTTAGA
>JAMOSL010000118.1 GCA_027063105.1 Campylobacteraceae bacterium | reverse complement strand
ATTGTAAATGAGAAATGGATTTTTAGAGAGTCTGAGCATGATAATATGTTTGAACTTGTAAGGATACAAGACTATAGGATCCATACTCTTGACACAGATACGCATAAAGAATTTGAGTTAGTTATAAAATCACAATTACACGCATCGGTAGAAGATAAAGACAAGGTAATTGATAGTATAAAAATCATTATTTCTATTAATGGAAACACACCAGTAACAATTGATAAAGAAAGCACAGAACTAAAAACCGAGCATAATGAAGAAGAAAAAGAGTTATTTATTACTTACAAGCAAAGCATTCCCCTAGAAAAAGAATTTACAAAAATTCATATAGAATCTCATAGGTTAGAAGAAATAGAGTTTTCACAAGCTATATATAGTTCTCATGCTACATATGGCCTAAATTATGATATTACTTTACCAGATGGGTATAGCTATGATGATGTTTACCATAGTAACACTTTGGATTTAAAAGAAGAAAATGTAAGTATGCATAAAGAAGATAAGGAACTTTCCGTTAATATAAATGGATGGCAATTACCAGGATTAATATTCGTGTATACATATAAAAAAAATAATCCTGAGGCTTTATTATAGGAATTTACTTAAAGTTAAATAAAAGTTTTAATGTGTATAATTCCAGTAATAAACCAAAATTTTAAATAATATTAGGATGGTATGCTTCTTGCATACTACATGTGTAATTAAACTAAGAAATTTGTTATGTGAAATACTCATAGCGAATGATAAGGAGAAGTGATGTCAAAAGGCGCAGATTGCTAGTTAGCATTAATTTATAGTTAAACAAGTTGAAAAGCTCTATCAGAGAAGTCTGATAGAGCTTTTTTAGTTTAAGTAGTAAGAAGTACTTTATAGATATGAATTACAACTCCAACATTTAGTAAAGCCATTGCCTTCTCTTGTAAACTTATAAAGAGAGATTGGCTCCCCACATTTTAGGCATTTATTGGCTAGTTCAAGGTTATGTATTTCACATTTTTGTATAGCTTTTAATCTCCACTTTTTCCTAAAATAAAGCACTTCATCTGCCTGTAAACATTCAGGACAATATCTTTGACCATAAAGTTTATTTGATCTACCTCTTATTTTAATATATGAAAAATATTTATTACATCCAGATGGGTTAAATTGAGGCAATAATGTTCCAATATAACTCTTAAGAGTCAAATTGTATATTGGCTCATAGCTATAACCACTCTTCCAAACAAGTTTCTGTAAAAAAACTTTAGGCGCCCACACATCAATATCTCTTGAAAAAATAATGTTTTTATATTCCGGAAAATGCATATTATAAAATGACCAAGGCATAGTGTCATGTGCTAATGCTATTCTGACTAGCCAAGAGCTTAATAATTCATCTTCCTGAGGTCTTGGAACAATAAAAAAATTCTTATCACTGAGATCTATGAACCTAGTGACATATGAAATCATAACTGCACCATGTCTTCAAAATTTTTTCTTAATGATGGTTTTACAAATCCAGATTTTTTAATACATTCAATAGTGACTTTTTCAATTTTATTATTAATGGCATATTCAGATGTAGATATAAGTAGGTCTAACATCTCTCCAATATATCCTTCGCTCAAATCTAATATTTTATGAGCGATTTCTTTATTTTGAGCGATATTGCTTCTTTGACGTAGTGGTAAAGTCATTTCAATGCTAGCTAATAACGAGAGATAGTCTCTGCTTAATTGCCATTTTGTTAAAAATACAGGTTTAAATCTATTGCTAATTTGATTATTGGTATTTGTGGCATGTAAAGCATCTTTGATGCCTGCTAATACGATAGATATTTTTAAGTCATTACTCATAGTCTTTAATGCATTCATAAACATTGTTTGCCTAGCAATAGGTGCACCAAGAATATTATGAATTTCATCTATAATAAGTATTTTGAGACCACATAAATTAAAGTAGTGCTCTATCTGTTGTTGTTTTTTAGCAGTTTTATCAGTATTTCTATAGGGAACGGCAAATTGCTTTAAAATACTGGAATAGAAATCAGATAGATTGGCATTTAAAGGGGCTTGAATAGCTGTAACAGGTATTTTGGTGGTTTCAACATTTTCATGGTTTCTAATTGGAGGGTTCTTTTGCAAAAATCTATTGATTATAGATGTCTTACCATTATTTGTTTCACCGACTAATAGCATATTTGGCATTCTACTTTTTCTTGGATATTTTATGAGAGTATCCATCTTATCAAGTATATCGCTGGCTAGTGGATAGTTTATCCATTTCTCTTCTCTTAAGAAATATATGCGTTCTTCATCAGATAGTTCCAAAATCTTTTTAACTTTATCTAAAACATGCGAATAGTTGTTGTTTATATCATTCATGCTCTATACCTCTATCTCGTCAAATGGTTTAATATCATTAAATAAATCATCCATAGACGTATCAATGGCATCTTGTTTCTTAGATGTTTGTTTTACACTTGTCGATGAATTTATCTTTCGTTTATGGGCTTTTTTAGTTTCTCTTTGCCTTCTGATTGTTTTTGCTGTAGAGTCTTCCTGTATTTTTTTCATTGTCTCATAGCCCTTAAAAATAGTTGTTTCATCAACTTCCTCTATATTCTTAGCTGCAAGGTATTGTTTAATAGACCTTAGCTCCCATCTTGATATTGGTGGGTAAGATATATTTCTATATGGTATAGGAAAATAATCTTTAATATTTGGATCATAAAACCATATGGTACTTATATCTCTTGGATCAATTTTAAAGATAAATTTTCTAGCATCTCCATTATTATCCTTGGATTTTATCCACCTTCTTAATACATCGTGATAATAGTGAATATTATCAACTGATACACCAAATTGTTGAATAGTTCTCTTTACTGATGGTAATAGAGATATTTTAAAATAGTCTTCATCTTCAATTTTTTCAGGTAAGCCTTTACCAAGTTCATATTCATCACCAAATATACCAATCTCAAGTTTTTTTTCTGGTGTCATCACTATAGAGGAGTGAACAGTTTTATGATACACATTGACTACATATTCACAAAACCAATGTTCAAGTTCTTGTAGTGTCATAACGGCTTCTTTTTCGGAGTTATATTCACCTTTTTGTTTGATATTTGAGAATGTAGTTCCTGGAATAGAATGTACATTTTGCATAGCAGTACCAATTAGTCTTTCAATATGTCCTCCGAATTGTGGTCTAGCTACTGGTCTCCATTCTATTGATATGTTATATTCTTCACATGAGCGTTGAAGTTCTACACTTCTAAAATCTTGACCGTTGTCAACATGCAATGCTCTTGGAATACCCCATATATTCCATTCTCCATCTACATTATAATCTCTTAAAACTTTTTCTTTTGGTAGGATGGCTTGTGTTAAACACTGAGATACGGAGAAGTAACTTGGCTCTTCAAGGGATATATAAAAACCGACAATCATCCTACTATATATGTCTATCGCTAAAGTTAAAAATGGTCTAGGTAATGGTTGTCTGTATTGTTCATCCACAACAATTACATCCATTGGAGTATGGTCGATTTGTATTACATCAAGAGGGTACTTCCCAGCTGGAAACATACCATCAGTATTTCTGTATAGTCTTTCTGCATTACGCTTACTTTCTCGATGTTTATAGGACATTTTTTCAGATAATTTTTTTATTCTATTTCTTACAGTATTTTCATGAGGTATATTGACTTTTGCATTTTTGCATCGTCTCACTATTTCGATATATACTTGTTTTGGTGTAAGTTTTTGTTTGTGTAGGTATAACTCATTTATTACCTTGTTAACAATTAGCTCTGACTCTTCACTTATCCTAACCTGTCCTTTTCCACCTCTATTTGAATGTCTAGGCACCAATGAACTTAACAACTCACTATTCTCATATAAACTAATCCATCTATATAATGTAGAAGGATGAAGATTATTTTTAATAGCTATATTCTCTACACTATCTTTAGTTCTGTATCTATTCAATAAAGGTTTAATAATAGATAATCTTTTATTGGCTTCTGCCCATTGTTTATCAGTAAAGTCTATTAAGTTATTTTTTTTATTAATATCTACATCTTGTTTAGTATTTGATAGTTCAGTAATAGGAGCTATATATGAATTGTTATCTTCATCTTCAACAATAATATTTTTCAGGTCCATATACTTTTTAATAGTTACAGCTTTGTTTTTATGAAATACTTTGGAGTTGATTGACAAGTTGATTTTGCTCATTTAACAACCTTTATTAAAGTGTCATGTTTTATTGGTTTGAATAAATTAATTTCTAAAAAATCTGTCAGCACCAAGTACCATATATATGGTATTATTTCTGCCTGTTCAAACTTACTATTAGAGTATGAGTTTAAAAAATCTTGATATACAACTTCTGAGTACATTGTAAATTTTTTCTTTAATTCTTCTATTTTTGATTTATTTCTAATAACAGAGTAATTGTAAATAAATTTGATATTCTCTAGGTATATTTCATCAATATCTAGTTCTGTAAAGAGTTTAAAATTCATATCGTTATTAGCTAAGTATTCTTCAACTTGTTCAAATTTATATTTGAAAAAAACCTTTTTTTCTTTAACTTCATCACTAAATTTAACTTCCACTATACAAGGGATGTCGCCATTATTGTAGTGCACTAAGCAATCAGGTGTGTAGTTGGTTTTTTTACCATATCGGTCATATTGAATTTGTAGTGGTTGCTCTTCATAGGATTCAACTGTCTTATCAAACTCAAGTGTAAGGAAAAAATCTCGTTCTAGAAGAGATTCGTAAAATACATTACGATTGTTCTTTAGGCTTGCAAAAGTACCAGTTACAGATCTGTAATTTTTTGGTATTTTTCTAACTGGCATTTGCTCTCCTTTAGGTTCAACAACTAAAAGAAGTTATTAAACTTTATATATAGCCTAACTCACTCATCAGTTGATATGTTTCATCCCATTCATGAGCTTCGAACATAACATCATTACTATTATGCACAATCATTTTGCATAGTACTCTATCTGCATCTATATCTTTTATAGGTAACTCAAAAAGAACTAATAACTCTTTAAACGCTGTAGTGCCACTATCTTTTGATAAGTTAAACTGCCAAGTTCTCGTATTCTTAAAACTTGATGGGTTTGGTAATTTATTACCAGACAACTTCTCAAAGCCCTTAAGTATATGTTCTTGCTTAATCTTTTTTCTGTATATAATTTTTACACCTTTATTCATATAACCTCCTTAAATTTGGTTGCATTAACTTTTGTTATTTTAAATGTATTCGCAATAACTAATATATTATTCTTAATAACTTTTGTATCTGTGAGAGCATATTATGCTTATACTGGGTATCTCAGTCTCCTTAACTTTTGTAAATGACAATAGGGTGTTTATTAAAAAATATAAAATGCTAAATAGGGTTAATTAAGTAAAGTTTTCATGC
Source organism: Campylobacteraceae bacterium (assembly GCA_027063105.1). Lineage (GTDB taxonomy): Bacteria > Campylobacterota > Campylobacteria > Campylobacterales > Sulfurovaceae > SZUA-451. Next base: position 227 of record JAMOSL010000118.1, on the reverse strand, counting down.
CAATAAAGCCTATTTTAGAGTCAAAAGCCATTTCATCATATTCCCAGTCACATTTATCTATATCAATAGCTCCTGTCTGGTTAACAGCGATTTTATCAATACTATCGAGGTTTATATCACTTTTCTCTGCAAATATGATTATTTTCTTGACAGAGTTTTGATCAGAGATATTTTTATTAAATAGTTTTGAGTAAATTAGCACTTGCCAAAACATTGCTCTATCTTTG
>JAMOSL010000117.1 GCA_027063105.1 Campylobacteraceae bacterium | reverse complement strand
CTGTACAACGATCTGCATCAATTATATATACTGGGTCATTTTCTTCTATTGCCTCATTTGGACACTCTTCTCTACATGCATCACAAGCGATACACTCATCAGTAATTTTAAGAGCCATAATAACCTCGATTTTTTTAATTTAATTTACGCATTTATAACTTAAGAAACCTTATGCTTAAGTTAAGAATTATAAAATAACTAAAAAAATAGTATTAAAATAACTATTTCGGTAATATAACTTTGGCGATAGTCCCATTTTTATCTTCTCTATTCTTGAGAGATATATTTCCTCCCATTGCGTCTGAGGCACTTTTTGCTAAGAATAGTCCTAATCCTGTACCTGTTGATGTCTTACTTCTCATAAATGGTGCAAATAAATCTTTATTATTATCAATTCCAGTACCTTCATCAATAACTTCTATAATAATTTCTTTATTATTGTCATGACACCTTAGCATGACTTCTTTGCCATTAGGTGTAAATTTCAGAGCATTTTGTACAAAATTTTGGATAATTTGAGTAAATAGAATAGGTTGAATATATATTTTTTCTACATTTATTTGTATATCATAAATAAAATTCTGCTTATTCGCTTCGGCTAATATTCTGAAGTCTTTTGCCTTATTTATTAAAAAATCTTTGATATTAGTATTGACAGGTGTTTCAAATTGAGCACCTTCTGCTCTTCCAAATTCTAGAATAGAACCTATAATTTTATTCATTTCATCTATTGATATTATATTCTGTTTTAAAGCCTCTTCTAAAGCTTTAACATTTCTATCTCTTTTCATTAGAGTAACTTGTGTTTTGGTTTTCATTACAGCTAAAGGAGTTTTCAGTTCATGTGCTGTTCCAACAAATAACTCTTTCTTATATTTTACAAAATTTTGAATTCGCATCATAAGAGTGTTTATAGATATTGTAAGAGTTTTAAACTCTTCGGGTAAATCTTCAGTATTAAGAGGTTTTATCATAGTTTCATTTCTTTTAGAAAGTTTGTCAGATAGTAATTTAATATGATAAATTAATATGCCAGAGAGGAAATATGAATAGAGAATTATTATAGGTAAGGTTATTAAATCTATAATAATAATAGATTTGAGCAGTTCTGTTTGAATATCTTCTTTAAGATATATATAAGTAATTATAGAAAAAAACATGAGGAGTGCTACCATAGCAACACTCAACTTAATAAAGAAATTTGTTCTTAAGCTTCTTTTTTTGGAAAACAAAATCGATAACCTCTTCTACGAACAGTCTCTATTGTTGTAATACCTAATGGTTTATCCATTTTTTGTCTAATTTGATTAATTGCAACTTCAATAACATTTGGAGTAACAAGTTCTGGTTCTTCCCATATAGCATCTAATAGTTGTTCTTTTGATACAATTTGGTCTTTATGCATAGCTAAGTGAGTTAATACTTCAAAAGGTTTACCTTTAAGCTCAACTTCTCCACCATCATAAATTATTTTTTCCTCTTCAGGATTAATAATTAGATTCTCAATTTCAATAATATTACTACCACCAAAACGAAGTTTAGCCTCTATTCTTAGTGTTAAAATTTCAAAATCAAATGGTTTTCTAACATAATCATCAGCACCAGCTCTTAATGCTTCAATTTCACTCTCTTTATCATCTCTTGCAGATAACACAATAATTGATGTTTTTGGTGTTTGCGATTTTATCTCAGATATTAAATCTATTCCATTGCCATCTGGCAACATCCAATCCAATAGAACTAAATCATAATTTCTAATATCAAGATAATATCTACCATCACTAAGGTTTTCTGCTATATCATTTTGATAACCGAACTCTTTTAGTCCATCGGAAAGTGTTTTACTAAGTGTTACTTCATCTTCAATAATCAATATTCTCATCTCTGAAGTTCCTTTAATTTAAGATTGTTTTAATATTATATCATAATTTTTAGTCAAATTGAAATTTTTTAACGAAAGAGTAGTAAATATGAAAAATCTTATCTGCATCAACACATATAAAAGTTCTGAACTTGTTAAAGCTTTTATATGGGATTATATTGATTTTGTAAAAAATAGAGATGATTATAAATTTATAGTTAGCCTTGATGGAGATGATAAGGAGACTATTAATTACTGCAATAAATATAAAATACCATTTTTATATTCTGATATAAATGAAGGTGTTGGAATATCTAAAAATAGAGTTTTAACATCTTTTAATAATTATGATTACTATTTTTTTATAGAAGATGATATTGAGCTATTAAATTCAGATGTATTTGATGTTCATATTAAATTATCCCAAGAGTTAAATATTCATCATTTTTCCTTGTTTGAGGCTAGGAGAATTAGAGAACAAAAAAATATTTTAAAAAATAACGAGTTTCATATAATTCAAGCTATGTATGGTGGAGCTCCATTTAATTTTTTTACTAAGAAAGGTATTGATATTGTAGGAGGATTTCATACTCATTTTGCAAAATATAAAAGATTTGGACATACGGAACATAGTTATAGATTTGTAAATAATAACCTTGTAAAATATCCATTCAATATTATAGAAGAGTGTTTAGATGGGTATTTTAGATGGAATGACCCAATTTCAAGAATTAAAATATCGGTTGAGGTGTCAGAAAATAGACTTTTTGTAGAAGAAGAGGAACTTATTTTAGAAAAATTAAAATTCTATCCTATTAAAACAATATCACCATATCATGAAAATAATATAGAGAATATGAGTAGCTTAGATAATATAATATATGATAAAAATATCAGCAAGAATAAAAAATATTTTTACTTTAAATTAAACATTCTGGAGTTTGTAAGGAATATAAAGAGTAAACTTAAATATATGATAAAAAGATTTAAAGCATAATGGATAAATCTTATTTCCCAATGTTAGATATTACAGGATTTTTTTTAGCTCCATTCTATATAATGTTTTTTATAGGAGTTCTTAGTTATATTTCAAAAAGTATCAAAGCTGGATTTTCCATAAAAGCTATAACAATACTTTTTATATACTATTATCTCTTTTTTATATTTACTTCATTCTCTTCACTTGTCCCCAATTTGCCTGATACAGTCTTGTTTGCTGATATTATTACAAATAATTATTTCCCACCGAATCAGTCTTTAGGCGTTAAACTATTTTATTATGCTACTTATCCATTAAGAATTTTATCCCTATTCAAATTAGAGTTATTTATAGTTTTTGAAATATTTATATTTATATTATCATTAATATTCTTGTGGAAATCATGGCATATAGTTTTGGAAAAAAATGGTCAAGATAAAAATATGGGTCTTAATATATTTCTAATACTTAGTGCAGTATATCCATCTTTTTTATTATATATTCCTATTCCATTGAGAGAGTTTTTTATTCTATTTGGTTTTTCAATTATGATATATGGATTAATAGATAGGTATTATAATAATAGGGGTTTGATATTTATATTATTAGGTTCATTACTTTTAATATTTGGAAGACCTCAATTAATTGTTATTGTAATTATATTTTTTGCACTGTTTCAGAAGAATAGATTAATTAAATACTCTATGATTTTAGGAGTATTAATATTCATGCCTTTTATTTTTACAAAACTCACCAATTATACATTTAGTCCAGAGTTCTTTGCATATATTAGAAATAGTGCTAATCTTAGATATGGAGAGTTGACTTATGGAGTTGTAGAGTGGCATACATATTTTGATATAATTAAAGATATTCCATTTCTATTTTTACAATTTATCTTATCCCCATTTCCAATAATGCACTATAAAAATCCATTAACTCTATTTGCTATATTTATAGATTCTATATATTCCATATTTATATATTTAGCTGTATTCTATGCAGGGTTAAAAGTATCTAAGATATATCTATTTATATTTTTATCAAGTGCTATGCTATTTTCTATTTGGGAGTTTCATTTAGGTGGAGCAGTAAGACATAGAATGCCACTAGTCGCAATTTTATTACCTGTTGCATCTTATGGAATAACAAAATTATATTTTGTTATAAAGGATAGAATATGAATTTAGAGATATTAATCTCTACAATGAACAGTAAATTTCAAAAGAGAAATCTAAATTTAACTGTTTCTCATTTATTAATAGACCAACTAACAGAAAAAGATGAAAAAGGTTTAGCTAAAAGTAGAAATCGTGCAATATTGTTAGCACAAAAAGATATTTGTCTAATTAGCGATGATGATTTAGAGTATTTTAATGATTTGGAAGAAAATATTATTAAGTCATTTAAAGATAATATGGAAGCTGATATTATTACATTCTGTGTACAAACACCTGATAATCAACCATATAAAAGATATAAAGAAAAATCATTTTGGCATACAAAAAAAACTATTATGAGGGTATCTTCCGTTGAAATAGCTTTTAGACTAGATAGTATAAATAAAGTTAATCTTAGATTTGATGAAAGATTTGGATTAGGCAGTAATTTTCCGACAGGTGAAGAGATAATTTTTTTAAGCGATGCATTAGACAAAGGATTAAAGATTTTATATATTCCAATTAATATAGTAATTCATCCTATAGAGAGTTCGGGTAAAAATTATGAAAGTATTAAATTAATAGAGGCAAAAGGTGCAATGTTTTATAGATTATTTGGATTTTTGGGATATGGAGTTTCAGTTCTATTTGCATTTAAAAAATCAAAAGAATCTCCATACTCATTAATTAAATTTTACAAATTAATGATAAATGGAATAATTAAATTTAGGAGAAAAAATATATGAATAGTCAAATACCAAAAAATGAAATTGATGATATTTTAAATACAATATTAAATTATAAAAAGTTAATCATTGGAATAGTGATTATCTTTGTGTCAGTAGCTTCCTTTTATGCATTTTTTATACAAAAAGCAATTTACAAGGCTGATATACTTATACAAATCGCTCAAAACAATACTCATATAATTGAGAATGAGGAGAGTTTAGCTCAAATTTTAATTACTAAATATCAAGTTGATAATAATAAAGATAAACCTATGCCATTTATAAGTAATGTAGTTAAACCTAAATATTCTAAAGGAGTCATTAGAATTTATGCAGATGGATATGATAAAACTAGTCTTGATAAACTACTTAAAGAAAAATTTATGGAATTAACCGTAGAGCATAATTTATCAGTTCAAACATATATAAAAGATCAAAAAATGATAATATTAAATACACAAAAGAATATACATGATATGGAAAGTCAAAGAGATAATTTTTTATCTCAAAATAATAATATGGAAAGTCAATTAGATAAATCTCTGAATTGTGCTTATGCTATTAGTATCTTAAGAAATGATAATGCTATATTAGAATTAAATAGTATTATTCTAAAACAAAAAAACTTTTTAGTAGCATTAAACACTACAATTAAACCGAATAGGACATTTAGTACAAAAATCAAGGGCGAAATGTACTTAAATCCAAAAACAATAACTCCAAGTAAAAAACTTATTGTAATATTGGGGCTTGTTAGTGGTTTACTTTTCAGTATTCTACTCGCATTTTTTTTACAGTTTTTAAGAGATAGGAGGAAATAATATGCTTATATCTTTGATGTATCACCATATAAATGGAAAAGAGTTCTCTAATGATTTAGAAATTTTTGAGAAGCATTTGGAATATTTAATAGAAAATTTTACTATAATAACACCTGATGATGAATTAATATCTAATAAAAATTTATGTTTAACTTTTGATGATGCCTATTTTGATTTTTATCATTTTGTATTTCCTCTTTTAAAAAAATATAATATTAAAGCTATATTAGCAGTACCTGTTGGACTTATAGAAGATAATTGTCAGGCATCAATTACTCAGAGATTATCTTTACCTCATTATGAAATATATGAGGATCAAAATTATATTCATTTTGGTTCATTTTGCAGTTGGATAGAGTTAAAAGAGATGAGTGATAGTGGATTAGTTAAAATGGCTTCACATTCATATAAGCATAAAGATTTATCTCTTGATGAGGTTAATTTAGAGACAGAGATAATAAAATCAAAAGAGGTATTAGAAGATAAATTAAATATAAAAGTAGATAGTTTTATACTACCTTTTGGAAGATATAACTATAACTCACTTGAATTAATAAAAGAACATTATAAATATATATTTAAGGTAGGTCAAGGAATAAATAAAAACTTTGATGGAGTAAATGGATTAATATATAGAATAGATGCAGATAATAAAAAAGATATAGAACGATTATTTACCACTAAGAATATGATTAAATATCATATAAAATCTTTTATAAAATCTTTTTATGATGGGATAGCAAAGAAATGAGACAAAAAGAGAGATTATATATATCTGATATTATTGATAATCCAGCTATTGTATATCCTGCATATTATATTTTAAGTAAATCTTTAATAAATAATGAGATATTACATTCAACATTAGAAGCAATACATCAATATGAATTTTCTAATTATAAAATACCTAAAGATTATCAAGAGATTTTTAATATATTAAATAGTGGGGATTTTGTTATATATAAAGAGAGATATGCAATAGGATATTTTGGAGGCAGAGTTATGTATTTAGAATCGCATGGTTGGAAAAGCATGAATGCCACAGAGGATTCTTTTAATTTAGAGAATTGGTTGGTTGGATAAATGAAATATATACTATATATTTTTATTGTTTTATTGTTTGGTTGTAGTTCATTTGAATTTGATAGAGATGGATTTAATACGAATGTAGATGCTAAATATTATAAGATTAAAGAGTGTAGAAGAGAAATTCTATCAGATAATTATATAAGAGAATATGAGAATATAGATAAAATAGTTGTATATAAATCTAAGAGAAAAATGGAATTATATAGAGATAATTATCTTATAGATACAATTCCTATATCTTTAGGAAAAAATCCAATAGGGCATAAAATTAGAAGAGGGGATAATAGAACTCCAGAAGGGCATTACTATATTAATCGTAAAAAATGTTCTAAAAAATATTATAGGTCATTAGGTATATCTTATCCTAGTTCTAAAGATATTAAAAAAGGAGTTAATGTTGGTGGAGGTATTATGATACATGGTCAATTAGCATGGAATGCTGATGGTAAAGCCAATGAATATACTTTATCTAAAGATTGGACGCATGGGTGTATTGCTATTACGAATAAGGATATGCAAAAATTATGGTACGGAATTCAAAAAGGTACAGTTGTATATATTAAAAAATAGAAAAATAAGAAGTTATATGCTAAAATCCTTTTTATGAAAAAACATAATATAATAAAATTATTTACGACAAACATTATTGCTGGAAAGTATAAGGGTCAGACTATAGAGATTCCTGATATCAATACTACTAGAAGCTCAAAGTCAATTTTAAAAGAGTCACTTTTTAATACTCTTCAATTTGATATTATAGATAAAAACTTTGTAGAAGTTTTTGCAGGAAGTGGTTCAGTCGGTTTAGAGGCATCAAGTCGTGGGGCAGGTCAGTGTTATTTTATAGAACATAATAGACAAGCTTATAATATTTTACAATCAAATACAAGGAAATTAAACGCTACTAATTGTAATCTATTCTTTGGTGATAGTTTTGAAAAATTTTCTTTAGTTTTAGAGGCACTAACAAACAGTTCTAAAAAGACATATTTTTATTTTGACCCACCATTTTCTACTAGAGATGGAATGGATGAAATTTATGATAAAACTATAAAACTAATAGAAAGTATTGATATAAATTCTTGTGAAATGGTTATTGTTGAACATATGACTAATCTTGATATGCCAGAAAAGATTGGTGATTTAGAGTTCTTTAAACGAAAGAAATTTGGTAGAAGTACAATCAGTTATTTTAAACCAGAAGAGGATTAAATAGATAATGAAGAGGAGAAAAGTCCCCATAATAAGTGCATCTATACTTATCATTATATTTTCTCTCTCTTTTATAGTTCCACAAATATACACATTATCTCCATTTGATTTAAATGCAGACAAAATATTAATATCTCCTAGTCTAAATCATTTAATGGGTACAGACAGATTAGGCAGAGATGTTTTTGCAAGAGTAATAAACGGTGGAGAAGTATCTCTAATTATTGGAGTTGGTTCTGCGATTATATCCTCTCTAATTGGTTTGATATTAGGTGTTAGTGCAGGATATTTTAGAGGATATTTTGATAAGAGTTTTATTATAATAGTTGATCTATTTTTAACTTTTCCAACATTCTTTTTACTTTTAGCATTAGTAAGTTATATATCAGCATCTACTTTAATTTTAATTATAGTCATTTCAATAACAGGTTGGATGGGAACAGCAAGACTTATCCGTGCAGAGAGTCATAGAATATCAAAACAACCATTTATAAAGATTTTGGGTATATCCAAAGTATCAAATATAAAAATAATATTTAAATATTTTATGCCTCTTTTAATACCCATTTTTTTAGTAAGTTTTACATTTGGTGTAAGTGGAGCAATTTTAGCCGAAAGTGGACTTAGTTATTTAGGACTAGGTGTAACTCCTCCAAATATGAGTTGGGGTAGTATATTGAGTGATGGTAAATCTGTAATGGAGATTGCTTGGTGGGTAAGTTTTTTCCCAGGTATGATGATTTTTCTAGTTACATTTTCATTAATTCAAATTAGTGATTATCTTCAAGAAGTAGCTAATAGAAGATAAATTATGTTATGTAATCGGTACTTAAATTTCTTAAGTTTGAAGCAGTTTCGGAGGTAAAATTAAGGGGGTATTAATCATAGTATTTTAAATACCCTCAAATAATTTTTTGATATGATATTTAATATTAAATAAAAGGAAATAATATGCAGACTTATATAGACCCATTTACAGATTTTGGATTTAAGAGAATATTTGGAAGTGAAGAGTCGAAACCACTGTTAATAAGTTTTTTAAATGATATTTTACCAATAGAAGATAAAATAATATCCATAGAATTTAACAAAAATGAATATTCTGGAATGCTAGAAGAAGATAGAAAAGCTATTTTTGATATTAACTGCATAGATGAGAAAAAAAATATATTTATAGTAGAACTTCA
>JAMOSL010000116.1 GCA_027063105.1 Campylobacteraceae bacterium | reverse complement strand
ATTTTATCCAAATTATCTTTTTTAAATAAATCTTTAATTGGAATATGCATTGAATTCTTTCCACTTAAAGTAATAACACTAACTTCGGATTCTGTTCTTACATCAATAAGTGTTACATTATTATCTCTTATCATCTTCATAGTGTCTTTAGCTTTAACAAAAAGTTTAGATTTTGCACAAGCCTCTTGTGTCATATGCGAATAGAACTTATTTAAATCATCAGCTTTAGCTTTATCATAAGCCATTACATTAATACTCAATATTGCTATTGTCAGTGTAGAATAAACTGTTTTTTTCATTTTAATTCCCTTTTAGATTACTTTTAATTATTAGAATAATAATATCAAATTATATAGAAAGTTGCTTAAAAAAGAATTCGTAGTTTTTAAAAGCATTTTCAGCAATTATATTCAGTATAATTATATTTATAATAATCAAGGAATATATATGAAAAAAATAAATACTTTACTTATCTCGACAATACTCTGTACTACACTCTCTGCAAAAGAAGAAGAATCTCATTCTCATATAGGAGATAATAACATAAAAATAAACTATGAGACATTAGATTTCTCAAATTCAAAGAAGAAAGAAGATGGAAAACGATATGGAGTTGAATTAGACCATGAAGATGAAAATCAACATATACAATTCTATTATGAAAATACAAAAACAAATACTACAAATATTGTCCCTAAAGATTTAGATGTAAATAAATATACTTTTAGATACGAATATAAGATTACACCAGAAGATAAAATTATTTTACTTTATGCTCATATTGAAGATAATATTATGAAAGAGACTGATGGTGGAGATATTTATGGGTTAGGTTATAATATTAATGATTTTTATATAACTCAGTATTTTAGTGATTATTCTAATTTTGATGTTTATCAAACAGATGTGAAATATAATATTAAATATAAATTTGAAACATTTGGATTTAAAACTACTTTTATAGGTAAGTATATTCATCTTAAAGATAAAGATAGTAATAATTTTAGTAGAAAAGCAAAAACAGAATATTTTACGGCTGGTATAAAACTTCATACACATTATAATGGATACCATTTGGGTGCAGGAGCTTATTTTGGTGATCGTATGTTTGCTGTAATGAAAGATGGATTTCAAGTTCAACATCATGCTATGGAATTTAAAGAGAGTTATATGGTTGGAGTAGGTCACTCTTTAGGTAAAAATATGACAGCTCATTTACGATATAGTCATCATAAGGCTAAAGAAGTTCCTATAAGTAACGATGATGTTAAGGTAGAAAATATCTCTTTAGATTTTATTTATAAGTTTTAACTTTATGATATAATAATTTAAAAGGAATAGAAGATGATAAAAACAGATAGACGAGGATTTATAAAAAGTGCTTTAGTTTTTGGTACTTTACCTCTATTGGCAAATGCAGAAAGTAAAGATATAGATAGCAAAAAAGATATACTAAAATTTATACATATAACAGATTCACATATGGATTTAAGTGATGATGATAGTATTGAAGCAATAGAAAATATGGTTGAACTAGTAAATAAAGATTATAAAGATTTAGATTTTGTTCTATTTGGTGGAGATAATTTTAATAATAATGTAGTGGGTAATAAAGATGCTTTAAAGTTTAAAGAATTAATAGATAAGCTTCATTGTTCTGCATATTCTGTTAGAGGAAATAAAGAGTCTAATCCAAAGCCAAATGATAGTATTAATTTAAATGAGTTCAAAAAAATATTTATGAGTAGTAAAGAGTTGAAAGTAGATGGTAAAGATTGGCTTTTAAAAATAAAAGGTTATAATATTTTAGGATTAGATAGCTGTATAGATGGTAAAAATAATGGAGAATATACAAAGGAAACAATAACTTTTGCGAAGAAAACTCTTGAAAATGGTAAACCAACAGTTATTTTAAATCATCATCCTTATACTAATTATTGGAAAGGTACAGATGAAAAAGATATTCATAAATATGTTTTAAATAATACTGATGAGGTGCAAAAAGAGTTATTTGGGTATAAAAACCTTATTTTAACTCTATCAGGACACAAGCATATAGATTCTATAACTAAAATAAATAATATTCAAATCATTGTAACAAGAGGTTTTATAAGACCTTTAGATTTAGACCAATATCCTATGAGATATATTGAGCTTGATAATGAAAAAATCAATGAGAGATTAATTTATACTACTTAATTATAAATGGATTTGTTGAATTAGAAACTATGGCTATAAGGGGTAAATTTTCTAACTCTTTAGCCAAAATTTCTGCAAAAAATTTCTCACTTTCATAATGACCAATATCTATTAGCATCAAATTTTGACTCTTTGCTTTCATAGCATCGTGGTATTTAATATCTCCTGTCAAAAAACAATCACTACTCACACTATCCATAAGTGAAGCCCCTGCACCCGTACATAATGAGATGCTAGTTATCTTCTCTTTAGGAGTAGTAATTTTTACTATCGGTAGATTTAATTTCTCTTTAATATGAGTTATAACTTCAGTAGAACTCCACTCACCCTCAGTTGTACATAAAAACTCATTTTGATCTTTCATCTCAAAGCCCAAAACTTTCTCAAAAACATATTTATTAAGATGTGTCTTATCAAAATTTGTATGCATAGCTATAAGAGATTGGTTTTTCTTTATCATTATCTCAATAAGATTAGCAGGATATTTATCAAAATCCAATGCAGTAAGCCCAGAAAAAATAAGTGGATGATGCACAATAAAAAGTATATTCTCATCATTATGCTCTATTAACTCTTTATCAATATCAATAGATAATATAACTTTAGATACTTTTCTATTCATATCTCCAACAATAAGACCAGAGTTATCCCATTTTTCTTGTAGTTCAAAAGGGCTGATTTTATTTAGGGTATTGTATATTTCTTTTATTGTCATGGACATTTTTCCTTATTTTAATCTATTAAAGACATGTAATTTTTTGAAATCCAATATCTCAAAGCTCTAAATTCACTTTCTTGATTTTTAAATTCACTTATCAACTCTTTTAAATCTTCTATAAGAGGCTCATTTTTCAACTTCTTATCAATTAACTTTTCTATAAAATCTTCTATAATTATCTGTCTTGCCTCATTTAAATCATCTCTATCTAATCCACATTGTTTAATGGTATATTTTAGCCTTACATCATTTGAGTCTATTACTCCATCATAAAAACTTAATTTATCTAAGACACTCTCTATCTCAGGATTAATCATTTTTGGATTTTCAAGCTCTTGATAGTTATTTGTACTTGTATGAATATTCTCTCTAAAGCTCTCTTCATACTCTATTTGGTTACTATCTATCTCAAAATGATTATCTTTATTTTGATTACATCTATGACAACACCATAAAAGATTATCCCAACTATAAGCCAACCAGTAGTATTTACCTTTAGGACGATAGTGTTCAATAGTTTGTGAACAATCTTCTAAATTATTATCTTTACACTCTCTAATCTTTTGCTCACAAAAAGCACACTTTTCATTATATATTTTTTTAAGGTTAGTTTTAACATCTTGCTGTTTATACTGTTGGTCAAAAGCTTTTTTGTAATGATATTTTGCATCTTTAATGCAATTATCTCTTTTTCTATTAGTTTTCCTCTCATTAAGAGAAGTAGGAGTATCTTCTAAATCTTTAACTACTTTTATCATAAATCATTCTCTTTGAGATACTCATCCAACTCTTGATTTATCATATCAATAATTTCTTCTTCCACAATTTCTTTTTTACCTTTTACGCGTTCTTTGATAATGTTATGAATTTTACTAGAGATAAAATCATCTCGTGTATCAAGCTTATTATCGTTGTATCTAGCCCTAGCTGTATTCATATCAAAGAGAGGAGAAGTTGATAGACTATTTGCCATAAGATTTTTAATATCATTCATAGGTTGAGATATTTTAGTCTCTCCCTCTTTTTTATAAACCTTAAAAAATATCGCATCATCACTTGCACCAAGCACAGTCACCATACTATGTGTAACCATAATAAATTGAATATTTGGAAATACTTCTCTAAGAGAATGAACAAAATCATATTTCCATTTTGGATGCAGATATAAATCTACCTCATCAATCAAAATAATAGCTTTCAAGTCTCCTAATTCTCTAGCCTTGGGTTGATTTTTTATCAATCTTGAAACCAAATCATAAAGCCAAATAATCGTACTCTTATAACCCTCAGAAAGCTCATTAAAATCAATATCTCCATCATTAAAGATATTTAACTTTTCCATTAAGATAGTTTTATTTAATGCTTCAATAAACTCTTTAATTAAAGGATTATCTCCTTTATACACTTTGCCTAATTTATTAAATGGGTCTTTTAAATAAGTTGTGTTTTTTGCTTTACTTGTATCAAATAATCCATTATAACCATCTTTATCAAATTCAAGATAATCAATTTTATTTCTATTAACTCCATAAGCAAAGACATTTTTAATATCAAGACTATTACTATACTCTGTAGAATATTCAACTTTGGCAGATAGCTCCATCGTATCTTTAATATCTCTAATATAGTTACCTGCTTCTATTGAATACTCTTTTTTGAGTGCCAAAAGTATGGCTTGTAATAAAATTGTCTTACCATCTCCATTTTCACCCACAAAATATATCTCTTTTTTATCTTTGAGATTTTGTATCTCCATATCTACAATAGAAAAGTATTTTTTGATTTTGATAGAGTCCAAAAAAGTAGGAGTGATAATCTCCTCTTTAGGATTTGGAGCAACTATTTCAATAAAAAAAGTATCTTTATGTTTTTCTATAAAAAGAATACTAGATCTTATTTTTACATGATAAAATTTTAATCGTTCATAAGAATCTAAAATAATGTTAAGTTTCTCATCTAAAAGCGTTAATAATTGCTCCTCTTTTGACTCTTTTAATAAATCAAAATTAGCAATATATAATGCAATAATTCTCAAAAATCTCTCAACATCTATACCATACTTTTCAAAATCTTCTTTGGCACTTTCCACAGAAGTTTCTACATCGTATAGGTTTTTTTGGATTTGGCTTAAAAGGTTTTTGTTCATTTTATACCTTACTCTCATTAATTAATTTTCTAATACTCATTGATTGACACACAAAAGGATTTATTTGACTGAGACAGTCATTATTTTGAGCATTATTATCTAAAAATAAACTTACTGCTTCATCAATAAAATCTTCATCTGTTAAAGATTTTAAGATACCTTGACAAGCCCATTCATCCCTTTGTTCAGAAATTATTATTAATAGATATAGACTAATAGCTTTAACTTCATCATTGTAATATTCTTTATTTGTAATAATAAATCTCATTGAAGCTCTAAAATTATCCATAAAACTTTGTGTATAAACACTCCAATTATTAAAAGGGTCATCTACTTCAACTATCTCTTTATATACTTCTAACATATATTTTAAATCTATACTCTCCTCTGTTATTATTTCTCTAAAAAATGAAATTGGTAAAATGATTAAAATGCCTTTTTGTTCTTCTATTTCTAAAGTTAAGAATAGTTGGTATAATTCTTCTGCTTCAAGCATATTTAAATCATCATTTTGACATAAGATATGTGCTTTCTCATAAGGACTACTCTGAAGTTTATAAGTAAATGCTTTTTGTAAAGCTATTTTCAATTCTTCTAAGTTTTCGTATCGTTCTTTTTTCTCTATCTTACAAGCTTTATCTATAATTGGATATATGAAATTATCAATTTTGCTTTTATCTATATGTACAGGCTTAAAATTATTTGATAAAAGAGCATAAAAACTTTTTCCAAGCATATAAATATCACTTCGTTTATCAAAGTATTTAAATGAACCAATATTGTCACTAAGTTCAGGAGGATAATAACCATCTGTTCCATAAGCTTCTGCTGTGTTTGTAATTCTTTTAGAAGTTGAACTTAAATCAACACTTAATCCAAAATCAGAAACAATAATATTTTCATTATCATCTACTAAAAAATTATCAGGTTTAATATCTCTATGAAATTTATTTTGACTGTGTATCTCTTGAATTCCTTCAATCATTTCTAAAAATATTTTTTGTTGTAATTCAAAATTACCTGTTAGTTTATCTTTATAAAAATTATTTAGACTACCATTCTTATAAAACTTCATAATATAATAAGGAGTATCACTCTCCAAATCAGAGTATAAAATATCAGCTATTTTAGGTGAGTTATCTAAGCTAAGCATTATTTTTATCTCTTTTTTAAATCTATTTATATGTTCAGTTTTACTTATTTTCATAATTATTTTAGAATTAAAGTCTTTTTTTAAATCTTCTACAAAATAAATCTCACCCATTCCACCATTATGAACTAATGGGCTTAAAACTCTAAATTTATTATCAAATATTTTGTCTTTCATAATCTCCATATCTTACCTTTCCTATTTCCCCTAATCAAGCTCTCTACTCTTCACATTCAACACTAAAAAATTCATTAACATTTTTCCTCTAATTTAGATTTTAATTTTTGACATTCAATAAATAAAGTTTTTTTATATAATGATAATAAGGTAGAAAGTAACATATCAATTTCATGTCCACTTTTACAATAGAGATAAAAAATAGGCATATCCTTTGTTTTTGTACTATCAAACTGTGTATATTTATTTAAAATATCTGTGGTATTACTAGCCTTTTTTGCTGAGGTATTTATCAGATTAACCATACTATCAGATAATATTCGTCTTTTAACTTCTGTATTCATAGATTGCGTAAGTTCAAAAAGTCCATCTATATTTAAATACTTTATCTCATTTTCAATATATTTATACTCATCATCAAGAGATAAACCTAACTCTTTACAACAATCAGCAAAAAAAGAAAGTAAAATACTTTTTTCTTCCACTAAATAATATTTATCTGAACACTCTATCACTTTATCACAAGTAGAACCAACATCATCTAATTCATCCATCTCGATAATAGTAAATGAACTTAAATCACTATTACAACAATCTTGTTTAATATTTGCTATAGGTATTCCCACACAATATCCTCTAAAGTACCTAAAAGTTCATCTTGTAGTAAATCCCAAGTCTTTTCATCTAAAATAATATTTTTAACCAAAGCTTCTTCTTTAAAAAGATTAAAAGAAATTCTCTCATCAAACTTTCTCTTTTTACTTATAGCATTCAAATAATCAGCCATATAAGGGCTATGCGTAGAAAATATAATTTTAATCCCTGCATTCATTAACTCTACAAATAGCTCAACCATTTTAAGTTGCCATTGTGGGTGAAGATGAACTTCTGGTTCTTCCCAATAGAGAACAGAACCTTTTTTAAGTGCTTTATTCGTCACTAGATATTGAAGTAATCCTATACTTTTTGTCCCTGATGAAGTATTGATTATATTATAACTTTTTCCCTTAGATTCAAAAGAAAATCCTTGAGAACCTTTTGAGATGTTTCCATTTATAATTTGACTTGATGCAGTTCTAAATTTATTAATAAACTCACTCGTTTCATCAGAAGTAAAAGAAAAATCACTTTGATTAAGTTCTTGTAAAAGTGAATCAATATGATACGGTGTTTTAAACTTTTCTTTAGGCAAAAACTTTTCAAATTCTAAGATAAGAGGTGTTTCTACAAAAGTTGCACTTGTAACTTCTTTTTGTAGTTTTAATTTATTTACTTTTAAAGTATTACTAATATATTCAATATCTATAAATTCATTCTTATAGCTAAAATTATGATTTATCTGCTCAATAGAACCAAAAATTGATTCTAAAATATTTCTAAAAATAAAATGAAACTTTTCTTTATCTGTTTGAGTTAAAGCTTTTTCTTGTTTTATTACCAATTTTCCCAAAATATTTTTAAATTCTTTTAAATATAAATCATCATCTTTAATTGTTAAATTCTTTAAATTAAATATATCTAATGCTTCTCTATATTTATGATTATCAATCAAAGTATTAATATCATGAATAATAATATTTTGAGTACGAGATAATAGAATCCTTAAAGGACGTAACTTATGAATAATATTTGTATCATCCAAAACATAATGTACACGATAACTACCATCTAATATACTACTAATTGTCTCATCAATAGCATACATAAACTTCATCACATAACTTTTACCTGTACTAGGTTTTCCCGCAATTACAGTAATATCATTAAATGCAATATCTGTGTCTTTAAGTTTTGCAAAATTCTTAAAATTTGCTATATGTTCAGACATTTTACCCTCTCACTCTCTTCTCTCTATCATTTTCTTGAGCTTTATACAACTTTGCACACCCAATAGAAAGCTCTCTAACCTTTAAAATATAATTTTGTCTTTGAGCTTGTGAAATGGCTTTTCTAGCATCAAGGACATTAAAAGCATGAGATGCTATCATACATTGGTCATATGCAGGAAGGGGCAAATCATTCTCTAAACATAATTTACACTCCTTTGAAGCATCATCAAAATCTTTTAATAACTTCTCAACAGTGGCTACCTCAAAATGATACTTACTAAACTGATATTCACTCTCTTTATGTACATCAGCATAAGTTGTAACTCTTCCATTATGCTCATTCCACACAATATCAAATACACTCTCAACCCCTTGAATATACATAGCTAATCTCTCTACGCCATAAGTAATTTCAACTGCAACTGGGTCACAAGCAATTCCACCAACTTGTTGAAAATATGTAAACTGAGTAACCTCCATACCATCAAGCCACACTTCCCAACCAAGACCCCACGCACCAAGTGTTGGAGATTCCCAATTGTCTTCCACGAAGCGAATATCATGCTCTTGTAAGTTTAGACCTAAATACTCCAAAGATTTTAGATAAAGCTCTTGAATATTGTCAGGAGATGGCTTAATAAGTGCTTGAAATTGATAATAAGCCCCTAATCTATTTGGATTTTCACCATATCTACCATCTGTTGGTCTTCGTGATGGAGCTACATAAGCTGTACTCCAAGGCTTAGAATCCAAACTCCGTAAAAGTGTTGCAGGATGAAAAGTCCCTGCACCTGCTGGAATATCATAAGGTTGTACTATGTTACACCCT
>JAMOSL010000115.1 GCA_027063105.1 Campylobacteraceae bacterium | reverse complement strand
TGATTTATTTACTTATATTTAGTTGTCAAAGACCATGTAACAATCACTCTTTATCAAACTCTGATAAGTCTCTGTGTTGTTGGACGCGTATTATAGCCCCTTTTTATTTCTTTGTCAAGGGTTTTTGTAAAAAAAATGAAAAAAAATCATTTTTCTTACAATTTAGCTATTTCTCTTACATTATATATAATACAAATATCATATATTTTATTGGCAACCTACACATTCTAGGCTTCTATCCTCTATTCCTTCTGTCTCTTTTACTGCTTCAGGAGATTGACTTCTTAAATAGTATGTAGATTTTAATCCAAATTTCCATGCATCCATATATATATCATTTAAATATTTTCCACTAGCTTTATCTAAAGTTACAAATATGTTTAAACTTTGTCCTTGATCTATCCATTTTTGTCTAATTGCACCTGCTCTAATAAGTAATCGTTGATCTATTTCATAACTAGGAGTATAATATTTCCAAGTTTCTGGTGATAAGTTTGGAACAACCACAGGAATAAGCCCTGATAAGTTCTCTTCAAACCATTTTCTTTTATAAACTGGTTCAATAGCTTGTGTAGTACCTGTCAAGATAGATATAGAACTAGTGGGAGCTATTGCCATCAGATATCCATTACGCATACCATCTTCTTTTACTTTTAACTTAAGATCTTGCCAATTATAACTATAACCAAATAAGCCTCCTCTATCAACCAATTTACAAGCCTCTTTATTCGCCTTATCAATAGGAAAAATTCCTTTAGACCAATCAGAACCATCATAACTTGGATATTTACCTTTTTCTAGAGCTAAATCACTTGATGAGCGAATAGCATAATAACTAACTGCTTCCATGACTTCATCTATTTTATTAAAATGCTCATTACTTCCCCATTCAATAGATTGCTCTGCTAACATTTGTGCTTCTCCCATAACACCTAAACCGATAGCTCTACTCTTTTCATTTGTAACTTTAACTTTAGCTAAAGGATAAAAATTTAAATCAATAACATTATCTAACATTCTAATAGCAGTTGGGACAACTCTTGCAATATCTTCTGAACTATTAATCTTAGATAAATTAATTGATGCCAAATTACAAACTGCTGTTTCTCCATCTTCTTCTTCTTTATCAACCATCCATATTTGCTTACCATTTAAACTATCCAAAGCTGTAATTTTTCTAGCTGGTTTGCTCATTCCATTATCAACTACTATTATTTCATTTTCTTCAAATATATCAGTAGTTTTATCATTATATGTTATTTTAATTTTATAGTAATTAGATGATGTATTTTGCATTATTTCCGTACAAAGATTACTACTTCGTATAATTCCACTATTTTTATTTGGATTACTTCTATTTGCTGTATCTTTAAAGGTTAAGAATGGATTACCCGTTTCAAAATATGAACGCAATATATCTTTCCAAAGGCTTTTAGCTGATATAACTTCTTTACTTATGCCCTCCATTTTTTCTAATTCTATGTATCTTTTATTAAATTCATTTCCATATATATCTGTAAGTTCTGAGACTTCATAGGGATCAAAAAGTGTCCATAACCCATCTGATTCTACTCTTTCCATAAATAAATCATTTAACCATAATGCAGGAAATAGATCATGACCTCGTCTTCTCTCTTCACCTGAATTCTTCTTTAAATCTAAAAAATCTTTTATATCAATATGCCAAGGTTCAATATATACAGCTATCGCACCTTTTCTAGTATTATGAATTAGGTGAAAACTACCCTCTTGATTATCTGTAGAACAAAAATAATTATTATTGTCTTTAACTGTTAAATCGAAGAAATCTTCTTTTTCCTTTGGTTTTTCAATATTCTTAATTTTTACAAATTCACCCTTATCATTAATTGTTATATCATCTACATTAATAGAATCACTTCTTACATATATAATTTTCTTATTAATTAATTTTGGAAATGGATGCCAACTTGAAGTTATTATATAATTATTATTCTCCAATAATATTTTAATCTGATCTTTTATCTTTACATCTATTTTGTGCTTTGAGATTATAGGTTTATACTCTATACGATTATCATCTATATTATAACTTAAAACTAAATCACCTATTCTTATATCGTCTATAGCTATTACATCCGTTAAAATATTCTCTATTTCAAAATTATGAGTATCTCTTCTATTACCTTTTATTTTATATCCATAGGATAAATATTTTCTAATTCGTGCTTTTTCTGTTCTTTGTTTATATGTTGTATTCCAGCCCTTAGATATATTATTTTTATTAGAAATTATCTGTAAATTTTCTATTCTATTATTAAGTTTATTTGCATCAATATGGTCAATTGTATCGCCACCTATATGACCTAAATATTGTTTTGCTAATATTTTATGTAGAGGTATAGGATGTTTTCCTAAAGTAACACGAATATATCCTTTTCTATCAATAATATTAGATAATGGTCTAAAATTTGTTCTATTAATAATAATTCCATCTTGACTTATTGCATAAGATGAATAATTAATAATTGTTTCAAATCCTTCTGGAAGACCTTTCTTTATATTTTTATATCTACCTATAATTTTTTTATATTGGTCATGTGTTAGTCCATAGATATTCTCTAAGAAATAATGTCCTCTTTTATTCATTATATAATCAAATAATAAACTACTCACAAAGTTTTTAGAAAATTTACCATATTCAAAAGCAAAACTACTAGAATAAGATGCTAAACCCTCTAATACTTCTTTATTGGTAAAATCAGTTTTTTGATACTCTCTTCTAAAATCATGTTCAAAATTATCAGTCTTAACTTTACTCAAAACCCTAACAAAACTATTTTTAGCTACACATCCAAGCTGATCAACAGCAATAGCAATATCATTAGCAATTTTAAGGAATGGAATGATTCCACCTGCTGCATGTTTATGTCCATCTATATAACTTCCCATTCCACGCACTCGTGACCAATCCCAGCCTATTCCACCACCAAACTTACTTAATAATGCCATCTCTTTATATGCATCAAAAATTCCCTCTATATTATCGCTAGTTGAACCGATATAACAACTACTAAGCTGATGTCGTGGTGTTCTGGCATTACTAAGTGTAGGTGTAGCAGCCATCACCTCAAATTTGCTTAAAATATCATAAAACTTTTTTGCCCAGTTTTGACAATCTAACTCATTTTGAGCAAGAAACATAGAAACACCCATAAATAATTGTTGGGGCAATTCTATTGGTTTGCCTATTTTATCCTTTATTAAATATCTATCATAAAGTGTTCTAATTCCTAAATATGTAAATTGGAGGTCTCTATCTGGCTTAATATAATCATGTAAATCATCTAAGTCATATTTATCTTTTAATCCTAAAACTACTCTTCCTTCTTTTTCTCCACGGGTTAAATAATCTCTTAGGTGGCTATATCCACTAAATCCATTTGCTTTATGATATAAATCATATAAAAATAGTCTTGAAGCTACAAATGTCCAATCGGGTCTATCAATATCTATCTTATCAACTGCTGTTTTTATAAGAGTCTGCTGTATCTCTTCTGTACTAATCATATCGCGAAATTGTAACTTAGCATCAACTTCTAACTCACTTTGACTAACATTATTTAAATCTTTGACTGAATCAGCTGTATATTTTTGTATTTTTGATACATCTAGCTTCTCTATTCTTCCATTTCTTTTAACAACTCTTATCATTTATTCTCCTAAAAATTACCTCTTATCACTAAAATCCAGTGGTAAAAATTATCGGATAATACTCTATTTAAGCTTGTTGTTTTGTTAAAGAATAGGATATAATACATTATATAATCTACACAAAAGAGGAGCATTATGCTTTTTAAATATAAGGGTATAAATCATTTAGGAAAAAGCGTAAAAGGTTCGATAAATGCATCTACGCTAGAAGAGGCTAAGCAAAAATTAAAATCACAATCAATACATTATGAGAGAATAAATCCTACACAAAAATTATCAATGGAAGCTTTTTCAAAGAGACAAATGTCGGGAGTAATGCTTAGTAGCTTTGCTAAAGAACTATCATCTTACCTTAATTCAGGAATGACTGTTGTCACAGCAATTAAACTATTAGAAAATCAACATGAAAATGAAAAAAAATATAGTGATTTTTTAAGCTCATTAAAAACAATGATGGAAGAGGGTCGTTCTCTATTTGTTGCATTGAATACTCAAAAAGTTTATTCCCTTCCTGATTTTTTTCTACAGAGTATTAATATAGCTGGGCAAAGTGGGAAAATGGTTAGTGTTCTAACCAATATGGGAAACTTTTTTTCGGCACAAACAAAAGTAAAAAAACAAGTAGGAAATGCGATGGCATATCCTATGTTTATATTTACTGTAGCAATAGGGATGAGTGGGTTTCTGATAACTTTTGTTGTTCCTAAAATTACTGGAATTTTTGCAGATACTGGTCAAGCTTTACCACCTATAACTCAATTTGTCTTAGGAATTAGTGATTTTTTAAGTGCTCATTATATGGCTTTATTAATTGGATTGCTATTATTTATAATATCGTTTAAAATCATTTATATTAAAGTTATCGGATTTAAAAGAAGAGTTGATACAATATTATTAAAACTACCAGTCATTGGAACACTAATTCAAAATTATGAATTAGGACGATTTAGTTATATTTTATCTTTGATGTTAAGCTCTGGAGTTGCTTATGCTCATGGAGTAAAATTAGCCTCATCTACTTTTAGTAATACAGCACTAAGTCAGTTATTTTCAAATGCTTCAGAGAAAGTACTAGAAGGGAATAAATTATCTCATGCATTACATATTTCAAAAGGTGTAAAATTAAAAAGAAATTTCATGCAAGCACTAGCATTAGGGGAAGAGTCTAGTGAAGTAGCAAATATATTAGATAATATCTCGGCTCTATATAATGAAGAGAATGAAGATAAACTTAAGCTTTTACTTAGTCTATTAGAACCATTTATGATGCTATTTATTGGTCTTGTTGTTGGCGTTATTGTTGCAGCAATGTTACTACCTATCTTCAGTATGAGCCTTGGGGCTACTTAATAGAATTTTACAAGAGTAGTTATCTCCAAGAAAACATGCTCTCTTGTAGTATCTATTCGCCATATTTAAATCTTTTATTCCTTTATCATCATATTCATATATAAACCCTAACATATTACAGCTTGTAATATAATCTAAATAACAGGCTATTGTAAAATATTTTTTAGATAAACGAGTATTTTGTCTAATATTTTCTCCTCTAAAATATTTCATTCCTAAATTATAATATTGCTCTTTGGATATTGAATTAGGAGTTGGGATAATGCTCTTTTTTAATTTAAAATCTGGGTTTTTCAATATTAAACAAGCTTCATTATTATTAAAATTACAAGCTTTAGTTAAATATTTTTTAGATTTATTATAATCATAGAATATACTATTAGATTGCCTATAAATATCACCTAAATATAAACAAGCATTATTATAAAACTTACTGCACCTTTGAGTATATATAGATATTGCATTGATATAAGACTGTTCCGTTTTTAAAGTTTTAATATTTAATTTAGCTAGTTCTATACACCCTAGTCCACTTTTCAATGAACAACCTTTATCTAAATATAATTTTGCCTTAGATATATTCTGCTTAATACCTTTGCCATCTCTATATAAAAGCCCCAGACTACTACACCCAGCTCCATTTCCAATATCACAGGAATAAGCATATTTTTCTAAAGCTATTAGATTATTTTTTTCAACAACTATTCCATTTTCATAAAATTGTCCAAGATGAAAACATCCACTAGCATTATTAAAGCGACAAGATTTCTTATAAAATTTATATGCTATATCCGTATCTCTATTAATACCTTTAGCATAATCATACATTTGTGCAAATTCTAAACAACCTCTTCCATATCCACTATCACATGATTTTTTGAAAAAATAAATGGCTTTTTGAAAATTATATTTACTTAAATGCCAAAATCCACTATCACAATCTGTTTTACCTTCAGAATATAAAGATTGTGTAATAAGTAATAATATAAAAAATTTAATAAACATATATTAATCACTAAATGGTTTAAAAAATGGTTTATGTGCTAACTCTAACAGTTCTTTATCGCCAAGACTATCTCCATAAGCATAAATAATATTATAATCTTTAAGATAATAGGCTTCATGAATTCGACTAACTTTTTCTTGACCATAGCAGTTTGGAGTTGCAAATCTTCCTGTTAATTTATCATCTATATAATCCAATTTTGTAGATATAAGAGATATATCTTCTCGTTTGCACCATTCAAGAAGCCAACAATGAATAGAAGCTGATACAACAACAACCTTATCCCCTTGATTCTTATGCCACTTTATTTTATCTAATGCTTTTTTACGAACAATTTTGTCTAATTCTTCAAAAGAGTAATTATCTGCAATATTTACAAATTTATCTCTATTCCAATTTTTAAAAAAGTGTGATAAAAACATCTCTTTTGCTTTATGATTTTTAATTATCTTTAATTTAAATGCTATAAGTATAGGAGTAAGATATATAATTCCCATATAATACCTAGGTTTACCTACTGCATATTGAGTGAATTCAACAAGACTATCTTTATTACTAATTGTTCCGTCAAAATCAAAAAATGCTATATTTTTTTTCATAAAATTTCCTTTAGTATATTATATTCTAATATAATAAATAAAGCTTAAATAGAGATTTTAGCCCACTCCAACACTCTCAGAGAGAGTGAAAACAAGGAGGTTTCTGAAGTGGGCCAGAAGTTGTTTAGGATAGATTTAAAACTTATATGTAGCAATTAATTCTAATGCATCCTCTGCACCATCATCACTAGTTGTATCATATTCTGTAGATGTATAAATTGCATCCATTGATAAAGCATTATTAAATGCATAATTTAAAATAACATCTACTTCATTGGCTGTATCATAATCTGCATAACTAGCTGTAGCTGAAATTCCAGCATACTGAGTTCCTGCTTCTATTCTATAGGAATCTGCTATAATTTCTGATGCATTAATATTCCAACTACTTGTATATAAGCTATCAATTTCAATTGCACCAGCTTCTCTATCATTTACACTATTATAAGCAGCTGATAAGTTTATATTAGAGAAAATTCCAGATGCTTTAACACCATAAACAGTAGAATCTTCACCCTCATCATCATAATCAGTTGAGATAACTTGTCCTTCTACTTTTATATCAGAATATGTATAACCAGCATCAGCATAAACTTCTGTATAATTAGCTGCATCAACATTATAATACCAAACACTAGCACTAAAAGCATCACTATATGAAGCACCGATAGTAAAGTTGTCTCCATCTAATTTTACAAACTCCTCACCAGAGTTATTTGCTCTTATTTTATCAACAAAAGATGCTACTAGAGTCAAATTATTTACTGATTTATTAACTAATGTATATGCTTCAAATCCTGTTGGAGCTAATAGCCAATCAAAACTACCAATCATTGGAGTATCAAGTGTCTGTCGACCAGCAATAAAAGTTGTATTAGCATAACTAGCTGTCAAGTTAGCAACATTGAAAAATGCTCCTGTACTTTGACCTTCCATTTTATGAAGACCTGCTTCATCCCCTAAATCTGTATATCCTAATGCTGTAAAATTAGCTGTTACACCATTTATTATTTCATGAGAAACATTAAGAGTCACAGCTGTAGCTGTTGATGAACTCTCTTTATCATAAAAATCTACAGAATCATTAGTATAACTGTAAGCTTTTAAATTACCATCTACAGTTGTTTTTGTAGGTTCAACAACCTTCTCAATCTCAATAATTTCTGTCTCAACTTTCTCAATATCTCCACCAGCAATTACTCCACTTACTGCAATAGCAGTAATTAAACTTATATCTATAATTTTCATAATATCTTCTTTCAAATATATTCCGTCAATAACGGTTAATGAAAGAAGTATACACTATTAATGAATAGTTAATGCTTAAATTAATAAATAATTAACAAATTTGTCAAAATTTAGCTATTTATCATCTCATAAAAACTATTAACACTTAAAGATGCACTACCTACTAACACACCATCTACACCATCTATAGCAATTATATCTTGAATATTACTAGGTTTTGCACTTCCCCCATATAATAATGGCTTATTAACTATTTCTTTAAGAGATTTATGCGTACTTGAAATTTCTTCTACTGTAGCACTTCTACCTGTTCCAATCGCCCAAATTGGTTCATAAGCAATAATTAAATTCTCATAATTTATATCTATTCCTTCAAACTGAGCTGAAAGATACCTCATCACCTCATCATCACCCATATCTCTAATCTCAAGAGGTTCACCAATACAATATATTATTTCAAATCCATTCTCTTTAAAAAAATTAAATTTTGATGATACTATATCTTGTGATTCTCTTAAATGTTCTCGTCTCTCACTATGTCCAATCAAAATAGTTTTAATTTTAAACTCTTCTAGCTGTTCAAGTCCAATTTCACCTGTAAATGCTCCATTTTCTGCAGGATAGGCATTTTGAACCCCAATAGTTGCAGAAGTTTCATAATTATCAATTGCCATAAGAGGAGGAAAAATATAGATACTATGCTCTGTTGGTGCATATTCTATCTTTTTATTTAAATCTTCTATATATCTTTTCGTTGAGACTCTCGTATGATTAGTTTTAAAATTTCCAGCAAAAATCATTTAAGTGCCTCTATTCCAGGTAAAAGCTTCTCTTCTATCAGTTCAAGACTTGCTCCACCACCTGTACTAACAAATGTCATTTCATCAACATCACCTGCTCTTTGAGCTACATCAGCAGTATCTCCACCACCAACTATCGTAGTAGCATGAGTATCTGCTATATCATGAGACATTTTCATGCTTCCCTTAGAAAACTTATCCATTTCATAAACTCCCATAGGTCCATTCCAAATAATAGTTTGTGCATCATTTAATGCAGAACGAAATAGTCTACTAGATGCAGGTCCTATATCAAGTCCAATCCAATCTTTCGGTATCTCTTGTGCAGGAAGATATTTAGTAATAGTGCTGTCTGAAAATTCTGGTGCAACAACCACATCAACAGGTAAATAAA